>NZ_JBICYT010000029.1:0-92653 GCF_043201215.1 Streptomyces sp. NPDC048331
TCGCTACGACAAGACCGCCACCGCCTACCAGGCAGCCCTCCACCTCGCGGCCATCCACATCTGGGCCGCGAGGTGATCGCTAAGAAACGGCCTAGCCGGTGGACGCGCGCGAGCGGACGCGTTCATAGGGGGAGGGCTGTGGGCGCGGTGCGCGCCCACAGCCCGCCGGCGTCATGGCTCCGCACTGAACAGGCGTGCACGTCAAGAGAGTTGAGGCCGATCGGCAGACCGGCGGCAGGTGAGCCCGGGCAGTGCGACGCCGTCCGGCACCACAGGACACAACCGGGCGCACCAGGGCACAACTGGGCACCACACAGCACGCACCACGCAGCACGCGGCCGAACGTGCGGGCGCGCCGCAACATATCAGCCTTCCGCGGAGTCGCCGGGATGTTTGTCCGATGGTGATGTGCTCCGGCCTCGGCGCCGCGCCCGGCACTAGCGTCCCGTGACACCCCGGGAATGCGGGTGCGTGCCGCACACCATGTGCGGACCTTCCTGCCCCGCCACCCCCTCCCGGCCCTTGGAGCGAGGAGGCACAGTGCCGTCATTGCGGCGGAGATCCATCAGCAGTTTGTCGGTGGCCACGCGATACACGATCGGAAGCGGCCTGGTCATCACCGCCCTTGCCCTCACCCTGATCGCGCTTCTGATCCCCGTGGACAGTTTCGGCAGCCGGCCCGCGGCCGCCGTGGCGGGTCCGGCGGGCGACGACGACGGCGGCGGAACGTTGAGCACGGCCTACGGACCGCTGACCGCCGCGGACCGGGACTTCGTGCGCAAGGTCCGGCTCGCCGGACTCTGGGAGCTGCCCGCGGGCCGTCAGGCCCAGCAGCGCGGGTCCAAGCCCGCGATCAAGACGGCCGGCCAGCACCTGATCGACGGTCACACCGAGTTGGACCGACAGGTCATCCAGGTCGGCCAGGCCCTCGGTGTCGATCTGCCCAACCAGCCTTCCGCGCAGCAGCAGGACTGGCTGGGCCAGATGAACCGGGCACGTGGGGAGGAGTACGAACGGCTTTTCGTCCAGCTGCTGCGACGCGCTCACGGAAAGGTGTTCGCCCTGCTGGCCGGAATCCGGGCACAGACCAAGAACTCCATGGTCCGAGCCCTCGCCACGTCCGCCAACAACACGGTTCTGGACCACATCACGGTCCTCGAAGACACCGGACTCGTCGACTTCGACGCGCTCTCCGACAATGTCCAACCGACGAAGTGAAGTGATCGCATGAGTAAAAAGGGCCACAAACGCCCACGGCTGTCGAACAAGGTCCTGGGCGTGGTCTCCGCGCTCGTCCTGGGCGGTGGCGGGGTCGCCGTCGTCGCCGGGAACGCGTCCGCCGGCCAGGACGGTCGGGCGATACAGACGATCGACTGCCCCGACGTGGGAGAGAAACTCACCGCGGTCCCCGATCAGGCCAAGCCCGAGGTCGACGCGAACCTCGCCAAACTGGACGACCAGGTGGCCGACGCGTACAAGAAGCTCGCGGCCGGCCAGGCCAAGGGCAACGCCCTCCTCGGCGACCTGAAGCAGAAGCGCGACCAGACCATCAAGGGCATGAGCGACGCGATGGGCCGGGCGGGCCAGCCCCAGGCGGACATCAAGTCGTTGAGCGCGTGCACGATGAAGGACGCACCCGCCGCGGACGCGGCCGACGCCAAGGTGGACGCCGCGAGCAAGGGCGAGCAGGGCGCGGTCGCCCAGGCCGCCGCACAGAAGGGTGGTCCGTCGAAGAACGACTTCGTCAACATCACCAAGGTCAAGCCGAACGTCCGCAACCCCCAGCAGGCGGGGAACGCCTCGAAGGGCTCCTTCACCTCGCAGTGCGGCCGCAACGAAAACGGCCACTTCAACCCCGACAACGTGATCGTCGCCCCCGGCGTCTCCAACGGCGCCCACCACATGCACGACTACGTCGGCAACAAGACCACCGACGCGTTCTCCACGAACGACAGCCTCGCCCGCTCCGGCACCACGTGCGGCAACGGCGACCAGTCCGCCTACTACTGGCCCGTGCTGCGCCTGCGCGACGGCAAGGTGGAGAAGGACGCCAAGGCCCCCGGCGGTGGCCAGGACGCCAATGTCGGCACCATCCTCAAGCCGAAGCAGGTGTCGATCACCTTCAAGGGCAGCCCCGTCGGCAAGGTCACGGCGATGCCCCGCTTCATGCGCATCATCACCGGTGACGCCAAGGCCTTCACCAACGGCAACGCCAACGCCAACGCCTCCTGGAGCTGCACGGGATTCGAGAACCGTCAGCTGAAGGACAAGTACCCGGTCTGCCCGAAGGGCAGTGACGTCGTGCGCACCTTCAATTTCCAGAGCTGCTGGGACGGCAAGAACGTCGACAGCGCCAACCACCGGACGCACGTGGCCTTCGCGGACAAGAACGGTCGCTGCCCGAACGGCTTCAAGGCCATCCCGCAGCTGGTGATGCGCCTCACCTACGGGGTGGCGCCCGGCGCCCGGATCGCGGTGGACAGCTTCCCCGAGCAGCTCCACAAGCCGGCGACCGATCACGACGACTTCATCAACGTGATGTCGAACGGCCTCATGAACAAGGCCGTGAACTGCATCAACAACGGCCAGAACTGCCGCTGACCCCCGCAGCGGGAGATTTCTCCTCCGCTCCCGGGCCGGACGCCCACTCCCCCATCCCCGGCGTCCGGCTCGGGACAGGTGTTGGCCCGAAGCCGACTTCGGGCCGACACCGCACGTCTGTGTACGCCGCCGCCGAGTCCCGGCGGCGTACGCATGACCCGCGACCGGCCGGACGTCGTGCCCCCCACGGCACGACGCCGGCCGCACGGCGTGACACACGGCTTGACCCACGGCGTATCCCACGGCGTGTCCCATGGCGCATCCCATGGCCTGTCCCCCGACATGTCCCATGGCCTGTACCCCGACGTATCCCCCGGCGTCTCGCACGACACGGCGCCGGCCGCACCGCGTACCCCACGACACGGCGCCCGTTACCGACGGCGTACCACATGACGCAGCGCCCGGCCCCGCGGCGCGGACAGGACACGACGCTCCCATGACCTACGCATCCACACGCAACAGCCCGGCCCGGCCCCGTGATACGGGGCCGGGCCGGGCTGTTCGCGGCTCAGAGGCCGTTGACGCGAGCCATTCGTCCGACGACCACGGGGGTGAAGTCGGCCTGGATCACGCGGGCGGCCCTGCGGCCCACCCGGGAGTGCTGGCGCCGGACCTGGGCCATCAGCCGGCGGCTGCGCAGAGCCATCTCGAGCTCGAAGCGGGTACGGGGGTCCCGCAGGCCGGTCCCGAAGAGCTTCTCCAGCTGACGCATGCGGTACCGAACGGTCTGGGGGTGGACGCTCAGCGCCTTGGCGGCCTCGGGGGCTCCGCCGCCTTCCAACCAGGCGAGCAGCGTCACCTCCAGCCGCTCGCTCTGGCGGGGGGTCAGGTCGGCCAGCGGACGCAGCCACCGGGCGGCCAGGGCGTGGGCCAGGGGCTCGTCCTGAAGGAGCAACAGGGTCGAGAGGTGGTCGTCCACGAAGACGGGCCTGGTCTCCGCACCGGGGCGAGCCGGTGTCAGCGCGGCCAGGCGCAGGGCCCAGCGCAGCGAGGAGGCCGTGTCGCGGAGCGGTACGGCGTGGCCCACGGCCGCGAACCGGCCGCGCAGCAGGTGTTCCAACGGGGCGCGGTTGTCCGGTTCGGGACTGGGGACGAGCAGGCACGGACGGCCCGCGAACATACCGACGAGGCAGTGGTCCAGTACGGCGGCGAGTTGCTGGGTCTCACCCGGTGTGGCGGGCACGATGGCCCGGACGGCGAGCGGGAGAGGCCATCCGGCCGCCTCCGCGAGCTCGCTCAGGGACATCTCGGATGCGTCCCTGTCATCGGTGAGGGTCTTGAAGAGGTCGTGCCGTGCCCGATCGATCTCGCGGACGGCTTCGTGCCGGGCCTCGTGCCGGCTCTCCTGTCGGGCTTCGCGCAGACCCTCGTGCCGGGCCTCGCGCAGACCTTCGTTGCGGACCTCGCGGAGGCGGCCCCCACGGAGGCCTTGGTCGCGCGCCTCCTCGCGGAGGCTTTCGTGCCGGCCCTCGTGCGTGACCTCGCACTCGTCCCTGGCCGCGAGACCGACCTCGATCCCGTGCTCGACCTTGCTGTCGAACTGGCTCTCGATCTTGACCTGGTTCTCGATCTTGTCCTCGCTCTCGGCCTGTTCATCATGCTCGTCCGGTGCTTGTTCCCGGTGCTGTTCCTGGTAGCCGAGGACGGTGAGGAGGGCCTCTTCCACCCGCTGCCGGAACAACTCGTCATCAATGGCATCGTTGTCATCGATAAGTGCGGAAAATTCCGGAATTCCATGCAGAAGCTCCTCCACTATCTCGGCGGCCAGCGAGGGCAGTTCCCTACGCAGGACGCGTGTCCACTCGCCACGTGGGCGGGACCAGATGCGGTTCAGAAGTTCACACATCGTTTTCCTCGTTCGTGCCGGGGTGAGGCTTGTCAGGGGGAAGAGCGACAAGCCCGCCGAGGTTGCCCCTCACGCCAACGTCCGTGTCTGGCGCGGGTTTTGCGGCCCTCGTACTCCCTCCTGGAGAGGTCCGACCACTTACGGTCCCGTTGTTTTGCCGTGTCTTTACCGTCGGGGACGCGTAGATGACGGTCAGTGCGGTGGCCTGTCGCAACCCCCGCTGGAGGGGAATCTTCCGGTGTTGTTCGTAGCGTCGGAGACGCGGTGCGAGAAATTATCACGTTTCGATAAATCCTGTGGAGCTGCTGTGCAGCTCCACGATGCTGCTGCACTCCGGCCCCAAGTTCCCTCGGCCGGCGCGGAGTTTCACAGCGCTGCCGGGTACGACGACAACGACCCCCGGGTACCGAGCGCCAGGTGGAGTGCTCGTATGCCCAGGCGCACAGGAGACCTGGATGCCCCTGCCCCAGCCTCAAAGGCCCAGCTCACACAGGGCCCGCCGCAAGAACCGCCATGCCTCGGCTGCGGCTGCGGCGGCCGGAAGGAGGGCCGTCCGACGGCCTTCCCTCCTCCCCAAGGACGGCAGGCTGAGCCGCGGCGTGCTCTGTGCCGTCGGCGCGGCCATCGTGCTCGTCGCCGTGGCTGCCCGCGCGGGCGCCTTCACCCAACTATGGGCCTTCCTCGATTTCGGAGCGGGCGTGCTCTCGCTCGTCTCGCTCACCGCCACCGTCCTATGGGGACTGGCCGCGACGGACCGGGTCGTCCTCGGTTCGGGACACCGGCTGCTCGCCCAGGGCGCGCACCGCGGCCTCGCCGTGTCAGGACTCCTCTTCCTCGCCCTGCACATCTGGATCAAGGTCGCGGGACAGCGGACGACCGCGGCTTCCGCGGCCGTGCCGTTCACGGATGCCACCCGGCCCGTCCTGGTCGGGCTCGGCAGTCTGGCCGGATACCTCTTCATCGCGGTGGCCATCTCCGGCGCGGTGCGCAGCGTGTTCAACACCAGGAGCGGCTCGGCGTGGTGGCGGGTCCTGCACTTCGCCGCCTATCCGGCCTGGGGCGCTTCACTGGTGCACGGCCTGAAGTCGGGCCGCGCGGCCGCCCCCTGGGTCACGTCCGCGTACGCGCTGGCCCTGCTCGGCATCGTGGGTGTGCTCGTGTTCCGGGTCAGGAGCCGGATGCAGGAAGCGGCCGTCTTCGTGCCGCCCGTCCCCCAGCCCGTGGCGCCGGCACCCGTCAAGGGCGGCGTGCCCCGACAGAGGCGCGGCTCACGCCCTGCGGCGGCAGCCGTGACCGCGAACCAGGCCCAACCGCCCCAACCGGACCGACCGGCCTTGAGCAACCGACCGCCCTTGAGCAACGAACCTCCGCGCACCGCCGTCTACGCTCCGAGCCGGGCTCGCGGAGCCGCGGATGCCGAGACGCTCATCAGCCGGGACCAGTGGCTGTGAGCGGTGAGACGCGCCCCAGCCTCGGCTGCGTGGGCGCTCCCCGGCTGCTGGCCGGGCTCGACCAGGCCGCGCGGCTCGACCGCGTGGCCCATTTGACGACACACGGCCAGATGCCCCGCTACCGGCCGGAGGAGCTCGTCGACCTGGCCGAGAACATCGACCTCCGCGGGCGCGGCGGGGCGGGCTTCCCGTTCGCCAAGAAACTGCGCTCCGTGATGCGGTCGGCACGCGCCGGGGACGGACAGACCGCCGTCGTCGTCAACGGCAGTGAGGGCGAACCGAGTTGCCTCAAGGACACCGCTCTCCTGCTGCACACCCCCCATCTGGTGCTCGACGGGGCCCTGCTGGCGGCCGCCGCGCTGAACTCCGAGGACGTCGTGGTGGGCGTCACCCGGGGGGACGTGGAGCAGTCGCTGCGGGAGGCCGTCGCGGAACGCGGGCCGGCCGGGCGCCGGGTGCAGATCACCCGGCTCCCCGAACGCTTCGTCACCGGCGAGAGCACGGCGCACGTGAACGGCCTCAACGGCGGCCCGACGCTGCCTTCCGGCCAGAAGGTGCGCACGAGTGACCGCGGTCTGAACGGCGTGCCCACCCTGTTCTCCAACACCGAGACCTTCGCCCAGCTGGCCGTCGCCGCCCGGCTCGGCGCGCTGGACTTCCGTGCGACCGGCCTG
Source organism: Streptomyces sp. NPDC048331 (assembly GCF_043201215.1). Classification (NCBI taxonomy): domain Bacteria; kingdom Bacillati; phylum Actinomycetota; class Actinomycetes; order Kitasatosporales; family Streptomycetaceae; genus Streptomyces; species Streptomyces sp. NPDC048331. Next base: position 6,573 of record NZ_JBICYT010000029.1, read on the forward strand.
CCCAGCGAGCCGGGCACCATCATGCTGACAGTGGCGGGCAACACGGTCGTCGAGACGCCGAGCGGTGCCGCGCTCTCCTACATCCTGGAACTGTGCGGCACCGATCCGGGCCAGGGCGTCCTGGTCGGCGGCTATCACGGCAAATGGCTCACTCCGACCAACGCACGTGCGGCCGAGATATCGCGCGAGTCCCTCGACCGGCTCGGCGCGCGGCTGGGGGCGGGAGCGGTGCTGCCGCTGCCCATGGACACCTGCCCGGCCGGCGAAGTGGCACGCGTGACCCGTTGGCTGGCCAAGGAGTCGGCCGGCCAGTGCGGTCCCTGCGTACGCGGGCTGCCCGCCATCGCCGACGTACTGGACGACGCCATCCGGGGCGGCGGCAGAGCCGCCCTGGAGATGCTGGAGCTGCGGATGAAGGCGGTGCTGAAGCGCGGTGCGTGCAGCCATCCGGACGGCACCTCGAACTTCGTCGCCTCGGCGCTCAGGACCTTCCCGGACGAGTTCCGCGACCATGCGCTCGGCAGCGGCTGCGGTAGACGGGTGCTGGGCGCCCTTCCGTTGCTCGAGGACGAGGAGAGCCCGGAGCGGCTCTTGGTCGACTGGACCCTCTGCCGGGGCCACGGGCTGTGCGTGGACGTCCTGCCCGATGTGGTCCGCCTGGACCTGGACGGCTTCCCCGCGGAGGCGTCCATGGTCGTCCCCCGCGCGCAGCATCAGAAGGCGCTGCGCGCCGTGCGCCGCTGCCCGGCCCTCGCGCTGCGCATCCAGGACTGAACCAATGCGCCGGGTTCAATGTTGGCGCGATCTGACAAATTCCCGGCGATATCCGCTTCCGCAGCTCCCGGCCCCGTATCAATTACCGGGGGCAAGGAAACGCGGAACCCGAACCTGAAGGAGAGATCGTGAAGATAAAGCGTCGTGAGATATTCGCCGGGTCGGCGGTCGCGGTACTGATGATGACGACAGCCGCATGCGGAGGCTCCGACAATTACGGGGGAAAGGCACCCGCGGTCCAGCCGGTGGGCGACACCAAACAGGTCGGGGCCGGAGCGGGATCCGGTTACGGCGACCCCTACGGAAGCGGTTCGGGAGCCGCCCCGGCGGGCGCCGCCGACAAGAGCGGCCCGGCCGGCGAGCTGAAGGTGAGCGAGATCCAGGGCCTGGGATCCGGGGTCACCGACAGCGCGGGCATCACGCTCTACCGGTTCGACAAGGACACGCCGAAGCCGCCCAAGTCCAACTGCGAGGGCGACTGCGCGGCGGCCTGGCCGGCGGTCGCCGCGAACGACGCCTCGGTCAGCGCGGGTATCGACGCGGCCCTCCTCGGTTCCGTCGAACGCTCCGACGGAACGAAGCAACTCACGCTGGCCGGCTGGCCCGTGTACCGCTACGCCAAGGACGTCAAGGCCGGCGACGCGCTCGGCGAAGGGGTCGGCGGCACCTGGCACGTCCTGGGCCCGGGCGGGAAGCCGGCCGGGGCGGGCAAGGGCGCGGGGGCCGAGAAGGAGCAGAAGGAGGAGAAGCCGGCCGCGGCGGCGAAGGACGGCGAACTCACCGCCGTGCAGAACCCCGAACTCGGAACCCTCGTCGAGGACGGGGAGGGCAAGACGCTCTACCGCTTCGACAAGGACAGCGCCTGGCCGATGAAGATCGGTTGCGTGGACGCCTGCACGGACACCTGGAAGCCCGCCAAGCCCGTCGACAAGAACAACGTAAGCGGAATCGCTCCTGAATTGATTGGAAAGGTGAAGCGCCCCGACGGTACCGAGCAATTGACGATCGACTGCTGGCCCGTCTACTCCTTCACCGGTGACAAGGAGCCCGGAGACACCACAGGGCACAACAACAAGGGTCTCTGGTTCGCCATCACCGACAAGGGCAAGAAAGCGAAGGTCGTCGGCTGACTCCTGTCCGCGTCCCGCGGATCCGCCCCCGAAACGCGTGGTGCCCGGGTACCTCCCCGCCCGGGCGCCACGGACCCTCCCCGATGAGCCAGAGAGGTCGCCATGCCGTCCACCGACCGCCGCACCCGCCGGATCCGGCGGATCCGCCCGTCGCTTCCCGCCCTCGCGGCGGTGTGCGTCGCAGCGCTGCTGTGCGGGGGCTGCTCCTCGAAGGCGGCGGCGCAGCACACCTCGGCCGAGGCCTCGCAGACCGCGCCGGCGGCACCCGGGACCTCCCTCGAACAGATCGCCACGGCCATCGGCTGCACCCCCGAGGTGAACGTGGAGGCCGAGGAGTTGCGCCAGGGCGGTTGTCAGGCCGGTGAGGTCGTCTACCGCATGGTCACCTTCTCCGCCGAAAAGGGACTGCGCTCCTGGCTGACCGAGGCCCGGATGTACGGCGGGCTCTATCTGGTCGGCGATCGATGGGTCGTCACCGCACCGAAGGAGGACGCCCTGACGGCACTCCGCGGACGTATCGGCGGCTCCCTGGAGACCGGTGACACGCACGGTGACGCGCACGGCGGTACGCCTGCCCAGACACCCGGTCAAGCGCCCGGCGCTACGCCCGGCGCGACCCCCGACGCGACCCATGGCGGCGAGCACGAGGGCGGGCACGACGGCGGCCAGGGTGGCGGCCACTGACACCGCTCCCCGCACCGCACACGTCGGCCCCCGGCGCACGACCGGGGGCCGACTGCGGCGTGTCGGCCACCTGTCCTGTTGTCAGCTCGTTCGTGAGGCGCACAGGGCACGACCCTTCGGGATGATTCGGTCGGGCGGTGCGTGCAACAAGGTGGACGCGTAAGCGACTTCACCGAAAGGAACGGCTCCGTGCGCCTGAAACGCCTCGCACCGCTGCTCGCCTCCGCCGGACTCATCGCGACCACCGTGCCCCTGCTGTCCGCGACCCAGGCCTCCGCCACCCCGGCCGCGGACCACCTTCGACAGAAACCCGCCTGGCACCGCTGCAGCCCCGAGCAGCCGACCTCGTACGAATGCGCGACGCTCAAGGTCCCGCTCGACTACCGGCGTCCCGACGGGCGCACGATCGACCTCGCCATATCCCGGATCAAGAGCGAGAACCCGGCCAAGCGGCACGGCGCCATGCTGCTGAACCCGGGTGGGCCGGGCGGTTCCGGCCTCGACCTGCCGTTGCTGATGGGCGAGGCGATGCCGAAGGACGTACGGGACAGCTACGACCTCATCGGCTTCGACCCGCGCGGGGTGGGCGCCAGCAGTCCGATCACCTGCGGACTGACCCCGACCGAGGAGGGCTTCGACCGCGCCTACCGTCCGGAGAGCTTCGGCTCCGACGTGACCTGGGCGCGCACCGTGGCCGACAAGTGCCGGGAGAAGGCCGGATCGGTACTGCCGTACATCACCACCCGCAACACGGCCCGGGACATGGACACGATCCGCGCGGTCCTCGGCGAGCGCAAGCTCTCCTACCTGGGCTACTCGTACGGGACCTACCTCGGCGCGGTGTACTCGCAGATGTTCCCGGACCGCACCGACCGCTTCGTGCTCGACAGCGGCGTGGACCCGCAGCGCATCTGGCGCGGCATGATCCAGGTCTGGGCCACCGAGGCCGAGCCCGCCTTCGCGCGGTGGACCCGGTGGGCGGCGCAGCGGTCGGCGGAGTACGGGCTGGGCGACACCCCGGAAGCCGTGTCCGGGACGTTCTGGGACCTGGTGGCGCGGGCCGACAAGGAGCCGTTCGAGTTCGAGGGCATGAAGGTCGACGGGGACATGATCCGCTCCACGCGCGGGGTGTTCTTCTACCCGGCGCAGGCCACCCCGATGGTCGTGGCCCTGAAGGCCGCGGCCGAGGGCGGGCCGCTGCCCGAGGGCACGACCGCGACGGAGCTCGAGCGGCTGCTGACCGGCGGCGCGGCGGCCGAGCCCGCCTCGGACAACGACACCGCCGTGTTCTGGGCCGTGGCGTGCGGGGACACCGGCAGCTGGCCCCGCTACACGGAGCAGTACGAGCGGGACGCGATGAAGGACAAGGCCCGGTACCCGCTGTACGGGGACTTCGCGTCCAACATCAAGCCGTGCGCCTTCTGGGACCGGCCGGTCGAGGCGGCCACGCCGATGCACAAGAGGGCGAACGTGCTGACGGTGCAGAACGAGTGGGACTCCCAGACCCCGCTGGTGAGCGGCCAAGGTCTGCACAAGGCCCTCAAGGGCTCGCGGATGGTGCTGGCGACGGGCGGTGAGGGCCACGGCGTCTACCTCGTCGACCCCACCTCCTGCGCCAACGCCCCGGTGAACACGTACCTGACCACGGGCGAGCTGCCCGCCCAGGACGTGACCTGTCAGAACCCGCCGGCCGCCGCCGAGCGGCGCGGCCCGGTGGCGCCCGGCAAGCCGCTGCCGTTCCCCGCCACGCCCGGACGCTTCTGACGGCCGGTGCGTCACGGGTCGACCTGCTGATCGACCTGCTGTGCGCACCTGCTGATCGACCGCGGATCCTGCCCGGGCCGGTGGCCCGGGCAGGATCCGCGCCCGGTCCCTCCGGGGGCGGCGGTGCGCCCCGCCCGCGCGGCACCGAGGGTAGGCGCGGTCGGGGAGCGGGTACGTGTGTGGCGTGAGATCCGAACGGCTGATGTTCGACGGCTGGATCGCCGCCGTCGGCACCGGCTCCGGCACGCGCGTGATCGTGGGCCACTGGCCGCGGTCACCCTTCGGGCCGTTCAGTGACGTGATGCTGGAGCGCGCCGACGGCCGGCGCACCCTGCTGGCGCCCACGATCCGGACGGCGGAGTACATCGCCGGCATCTACCACTTCGACGAGGTGCGGACGGCCCCGGTGAGCGTGCGGACGCGCGAGAGCACGTGGGACGTCGAGGCGGGCCCCCTGGACCTGCGCTTCCGGGTCGGGCATTCGGGCGCCCTCGGTCTGCTCCTGCGGGCCGTCCCCCGCCCGCTCGCCCGGCGGCCGCTGTGGGCGGCCGTGACGGACGTGCCCGCACGCCTGATGACCGGCGTACGGACCCGGGGCAGCTCGCGCCCCGGATGCCGCCAGTGGTACGCGGCGCGCGGCCTGTGGCCGATCGTGACCGCGCGGGCCTCCTTCGGCGGGACCGACCTCGGCGCACTGGCTCCTGTCGTCCCGCCCGTACGCTTCGGCTTCGCGTCGGCCCCCGCGCCACCGGCACTGGTGCGGGTGCTCTCCACCGTCGAACGCGCCCTCGCCTGAACCCGCCCTACATGGGGTCCATCGTGGCGCTCTCCGGGCCACCCAGCTCCTCGCACTTCCCTCGGATGCGTACGGCCTTCTCGATCAGCCGCTCTCGTTCCGCGGCATCGTCGGCCCGCTGCGCCCGCAGTTCCAGTGCCTCGGCTTCCTGCCGCAGCCTCACGACGTCTTCGCTCCACTGCCCGTCGGTGCTCATCTCGATCCTCCATGCCGTGGCGGGTCGGTTCCCACCGCGTCTACCCCCGTCCCGGCGGGGCTGACACGCAGGGCCCCATCCTGACGCGACGACCGTGGGGAATCGGCGCTCGCGGCCCCGCGTTGTCACCCCTATGGGTGATGCGTCCCCGCACGACCGTGACGAGCGCGGCCCGTCCGTCCTCGCGACCTTCCGCGCCCGGCTCGCGGCGGACCGCGCCGACACCCTCGCGCGGGCGGCCGCGCTGGGCCGCGACTTCGACGGGATCGTCGCGGCGAACGCCTTGATCGCGGTCGACGACGAGCACGACCCCGAAGGGGCGAGCACCGCCTTCGAGCGGGCCCACGTCGCCGCCCTGATGGTCCAGGCGCGCGAGCACCTCGAAGAGCTCGACCGCGCACTGCGACGGCTCGAACAGGGCGACTACGGACGGTGTGAGGCCTGCGGCAGGACGATTGCGCCCGAACGCCTGGAGATCCGTCCGGCGGCGACCACCTGCGTCCACTGCGCCCCGGCCGGACCTCGCCGACAGGGCGCCCCGGGCTCGTCTCCCGACGTACCCTGAGGCCGCGCTGCTCCTCCGTGCCGCGCCCGCCGCGCGAGAGGACGTCCGGTGCCATGCCACAGCAGCCGCGGGCGGAACAGCCGGGCGGACAGAGCTTCCGGACCACCGAGGTCGACGTCGCCCGCGACTGGATGAGGACGGCGTACGGGACGAGCCTGCGCATGACCTCGCCCGCGCCCCACCGTCCGTTCCGGTACTCCCGCATCAGCGCCGGCCCGCTCTCCCTCAGCACGCTCGCACTGCCGACGGAGTACTCCTACGCCACCGGCCCGCTCGGCGCCGTGGCCGTCACGCACGTCGTCGGCGGCCGCATGGTCCGGGAGTGCAAGGACGACGTCACCCGGGCCGCCCCCGGTGACGTCCTGGCGATCTCGCAGCCCGACCTGCCCTACGCGGGCCGGGTGTACTCCGCCGAACTGCGGGCCGTGACGGTGCCGCTCTCGCTCGTGCAGGAACTCGCGGGCCGCCCCGCCGGGCAGAGCCGCCCACTGCGCTTCACCCGCTTCACCCCCGTCTCCCCCGCCATGGCCGACCAGTGGAAGAGGACCGTCGACTACGTCGAGGAGAGCCTCGTGGCCCTGCCGGCCGGCGGTGCGCCCCTGGTGATCGACGCCGCCGCCCGACTCCTCGCCGCGACCGTGCTGGCTGCCTTCCCCACCGATGCCCGTCCCGACCCCGTCCTCGCGGACACCCGCGACGCGACCTCGGAGACCGTCCGCCGCGCCGTCGCCTTCATCGAGTCGCACCCCGCGGCCGAGATCGGCCTGGCCGAGACGGCGGCCGCCGCCGGCGTCACCCCGCGGGCCCTCCAGTACGCCTTCCGACGCCACCTCGGTACGACCCCCATGGCCTACCTGCGCCGCGTCCGTCTGGCACAGGCGCACGACGACCTGGTCGCGGCGGATCCCACCCGGGACACGGTCACGGCCGTCGCCCACCGGTGGGGCTTCCACCACCAGGGGCGTTTCGCCGCCGCCTACCACCGGACGTACGGGGTCCTCCCCCGGCACACGCTCGCCGGACCCTGACGCGTCGGCCGGCGCTGATGCGGCCCCCCTGGGCCGGCGCTCACCGCGGCCGGACGACGACGAGGTGCTCCCCGTGCGGCGCGGCGTCGAGGCCCGCCTCGCCCAGGATCACGGCGAGGGCCGTACGGAGCGCCTGGTGCAGCCCCGTCAGGGAGGTGAGCCGCGCAAGGTCCTCCTGGTGCCCGTGGACCTGGACGGTCGGCCGCAGCACCTCGCGTGCGACCCACCCCACCATGACCCCCTCGGGCGCCGCCCACACCCGCAGGCCGTCCTCCGCGGGCGTCGAGGTGTCGAACCCGGCGCGGCGCAGGACCCGCCGGACCCGCTCGCACGCCTCTTCTCCCTCCTCGTCGGGGGGATCGGCGTCCGGGGCGGCCTGGGTGGGGTGCATGGGTCCAGTTCAGCGAGCCGGGGTGCCCGGGGGAAAGCCGCTCCGCGAACGGATCACGGCCGACAGCCGGAAAACGATACGACCGACGCGTTCCCCGGCACGTACAAAGGGTTTGTCGCGGGGCCCGGCGTCGGCGAGGATCACCGGATGACGACCGGAAGGGACCAGGCCGCCGCCTCCGAGAGCAGGAGCCGGCCCGTGCGGGGGACCGCCCTCGTCCCCCACGCCCGGTTGCCCGGAGTGCAGCACGACCGTCATGTCCTGACCAGTACCGTCGACGTCTTCGGCACCGCGCACTGGCTGCTCGCCGAGCGCGCTCCGGAGCGCGGCGGCGAACTCCCGCCCTTCGACGCGCTGGTCGTCTCCGTCCATCGCGGCGGCGCCGTCGAACGCACCGAGCTGAGCGGCCTGCGCGCCCGGTGGCCGCATCTGGACCGCCTGCCCGACGGCGGGTTCGTCGTCGCCGCGTCCCGCGCCCGCCGGTACGAGGACGGGGACCAGGTCCAGGTCTTCGACGCGCTCGGCCGCGAAACCCGGTCCTTCTCGGTGGGGGACGCGATCGAGCACCTCCTCGTGGACGCGACCGGCACCGTCTGGGCCGGGCATTTCGACGAGAACCCGGCGGGGATCCGCCGCTGGAGCGCCACGGGCCAGATCCGCTGGGCGACCGATCACGCCCCCGGCGCCGGATGGATCATGGACTGTTATGCCCTGAACGTGTCCGGCCCCGTCACGTGGGCCTGCCCGTACACCGACTTCCCGCTCCTGGAGATCCGCCCCGACCGGCCGGACGAGCCGGTGAAGGTACGGACGAACACGGTGCGGGGTGCCAGGGCGGTGGCCGTCCACGGCGGGCGGGCGGCCTTCTACGGCGGCTACGGCGAGGAGCGGGACCGGCTCGCCTTCGGGGAGCTCACCGAAACCTCCGTCGAACCGACGGACACCGGCCTGCTCACCCTGCCCGACGGTGCTCTGCCCGGCCGGCGGCGGGTCGTCGCCAGGGGAAGCAGGATCTACGTCCAGGCCGAGCCGTTCACCGCGTGGGGCGTGTTCGACCTCGGCGGCTAACGTCCGCCCCGGCCGAAAGCGCTACCGCTGGGGGAGTGACGCCTCCGCGGCCGCCTTGATGCGCCGGCCGAAGTCGGGAGCGTCCTTGCGGGCCGCTCCGACGGCCAGGCCCACCAGCAGCTTGCCGAGTCCGTGGCCTTCCAGGGTGTTGAAGATACGGACCCGGGTGCGGCCGCCCGGGAGGGGTTCGAGGTCGTAGCCGCCCTCCGCCGTGACGAGGTTGCGGCTCTGCTCCGTCCAGCGGATCAGGTGGGGCGGGTCCAGGCCGACGATGCGGAACTCGCGGCCGGTCTTCATCCCGGCGTCCTTGACCGTGCTGCGGAAGACCGTGCCGAGGGCCGTGGGGCCGTCCGGGGTCTTGGTGATCTCCTGGACGCGGGGGCTGAACTCGGGGTCGTGCCGTCCGTCGGCCAGATAGGCGAACACCGCCTCCACCGGTCGGTCGATCTCGACACTCGCCTCGAACTGTCCGGACATGTGGGCTCCTCGGTACGGCTACCTGCGGACCACGATCGCAGAGCGGCAGCTCACGCGCGCGCCGACGGTCCCGCGGCCGGCTCCTGGTCCGCGGCGGCCGCTCCGGCCGGGGCCGCGCCCGCGCGGCTGCCGCGCAGCGGGGTCAGCAGCCCGCCACCCAGGACCAGCAGGCACAGGGCCCCGCCCGCCAGGCTGACGGCGGGGACCCCGTGACGGGCGGCCAGCAGCGTGAGCACCGCCGCCCCCACCGGGCCCGAGGCGTTGTGCACCGTCCAGAAGGCGGACGTGACCCGGCCGAGCAGGTGGTCCGGGGTCACCTCCTGGCGCAGGGTCATGGTGCAGATCCCGCCCAGGGTGATCCCGAACATGAACACGGCGGCCAGCCCGGCGATCACCGGCACGCTGCGGCTGACGCCCGTCACCGTCACGCCGACGGCGATCATCGCGATCGAGGCGAGCCAGCACGTGCCGAAGCCGAGGATCCGGCGCAGTCGGCCCGCGCTCAGGGCCGCGACGACGGACCCGGCCCCGCTGACGGCGATCACGTAGCCGAGGGTGGCCGCGTCCCGGCCCAGGTCGTGCTGGACCCGGTAGATCAGCAGGTCGGTGGCGCCCATGGTGACGAAGGTCAGCAGGGTGAGCTGGATGGTGAGCGGACGCAGCAGCGGATGGCTCCACAGGAAACGGAAGCCCACCACGAACATCTCCCGCAACATCCCGGCCCCGGCCCTCCCGGCGGGCTTCTCCGCGGCGTCCCCGGCGGGGCGGGCGGTGAACCTCACCCAGCCCAGGCTCGCGGCGGAGACCAGGAACGTGGCGCCGTCCAGGGCCAGTGCCCGGTCGGCGCCCACGCCGGCCGTGAGGAAGCCGGCCACGACCGGCCCGAGCAGGCTTCCGAGGGCGAAGGTGCCCATCAGCCGCCCGTTGGCGGCCGTGAGGTCCTGCGTACGCACCAGTTGGGGGATGGCCGTCACGTACGCGACGTCGAACAGCGTCTTCAGGACGGCGGCCGAGGCGGTCAGCACGTACAGCAGCCAGATCTGCGGCCCGGCGACCCACCAGACGAGGGGGACCGCGCCGAGCAGCACGGCCCGCGCCAGATCGCAGACGATCATGAGCCTGCGGCGGTCCACCCGGTCCACCACGTAGCCGGCGAACACTCCGGTGCCGATGGCGGTGGCGCCGGAGACGACCGTGACCAGACCCATCTGGACGATGGATCCGGTGGCGTGGAGGACGAGCAGGGGAAGGGCGAGCATCGAGACGGACCCGCCGAGCACGGACAGTGCCTGACCGAGCCAGAAGACGGTGAAGTCCTTGTTCCGCCGCAGCGGCGGAACAAGATCGCGTGGTGTGGATTCCGCCGAGATGGTCCCGCTCCCCCGTGCCGTCCGGCCGCCTTCGTGGTCGGCCGTCGGCGCGAGCGTAGGTGAGCCGGTACCCCGCCCGCCAACGTGTTTTCGCCCCGACTCCCCCGGACCTAGGGCCTGTCCTTCGGATCAGGCCCTAGCCGAGCAGGGCGTACACCGTGGAGGCGGTGGCGGCCGGGTCCGTGGCTCCCTCGGGGGTCAGGGTGATGTCGGCGAAGGCCATCCGCTTGCCGAGCTTGGTGACCCGTACGTGGATCAGTACGTCGGCCCCGACCACCGGGCGCTGGAAGCTGGTGGACTGCTGGACGGTGGTCATCGGCCCGTAGGCGCCGCGGGCGGCGGAGATCGCGATGACGGTGGCCGTGTCGGCGGCCGCCATCATGGCCTGGCCGGAGAGGCCGCCGCCGTCCCGGGCCAACTCGTCGGACCAGGGCAGCCGCAGGACGGCGTGCCGCTCCCCGGTCTCCTCGACGGTCAGTCCGAGGGCGAGCACCCAGGGGGCGAAGTTGTCGGTCAGGATCTTGTCTGCGTCTGCGGGTGAGATCGTCACCGGGCGATTGTGGCGGTCCCGGCGGACCGCCACAATCCCCTTTCGGTCAGAGGCCGGCGGCCAGTTCGGTGCCCTGTCGGATGGCCCGCTTGGCGTCGAGCTCGGCGGCCACGTCGGCGCCGCCGATCAGGTGGGCCTCGACGCCGGCCGCGCGCAGCGCCTCGTACAGGTCGCGGCGCGGTTCCTGGCCCGTGCACAGCACCACCGTGTCGGCGGGCACGAGGTGCTGTTCGCCGCCGACGGTGATGTGCAGGCCCTGGTCGTCGATGCGGTCGTACGTGGCCCCCGCGACGGAGACGACGCCCCGGTGCTTGAGCTCCGCGCGGTGGATCCAGCCGGTGGTGGTACCGAGGTCCTTGCCGACCTTGGTGGCCTTGCGCTGGAGGAGGTGGACCTGGCGGGGCGGCGCGGGGCGCTCGGGGGTGGTGAGCCCGCCGGGGCCGGTGTAGGTGGTGTCCACGCCCCAGTGGCGGAAGTAGACGTCGGGGTCCTGGGAGGCGCCCTCGCCGCTGTCGGTGAGGAACTCGGCGACGTCGAAGCCGATGCCGCCGGCGCCGACGACGGCGACGCGCTCGCCGACGGGCGCGCCGTCGCGGAGCACGTCGAGGTAGCTGACGACGTTGGCGTGGTCCACGCCCTCGATGTCGGGGGTGCGGGGGGTGACGCCGGTGGCGACGACGACCTCGTCGTAGCCCTGGAGGGTCTCCACGTCGGCGCGGGTGTTCAGGCGGACCTCGACGCCGGACTCCACGAGCTGGGTGCCGAAGTAGCGGATGGTCTCCTCGAACTCCTCCTTGCCGGGGATGCGGCGGGCGACGTCGAGCTGGCCGCCGATGTGGTCGGAGGCCTCGAAGAGGGTGACGGCGTGGCCGCGGCCGGCGGCGGAGACGGAGCAGGCGAGACCGGCGGGGCCGGCGCCGACGACGGCGACGCGCTTCTTGGTCCGGGTCGGGGACAGCACGAGCTCGGTCTCGTGGCAGGCGCGCGGGTTGACCAGGCAGCTGGTGATCTTGCCGCTGAAGGTGTGGTCGAGGCAGGCCTGGTTGCAGCCGATGCAGGTGTTGATGGTCTCGGAGCGGCCGGCCGCGGCCTTGGCGACGAAGTCGGCGTCGGCCAGGAAGGGGCGGGCCAGGGAGACCAGGTCCGCGCGACCGTCGGCGAGCAGTTCCTCGGCGATCTCCGGGGTGTTGATGCGGTTGCTGGTGACGAGGGGGACGCTCACCGCGCCCATCAGCCGCTTGGTGACCCAGGTGTAGGCGCCGCGCGGGACGGAGGTGGCGATGGTGGGGATGCGGGCCTCGTGCCAGCCGATGCCGGTGTTGATGATGGTGGCGCCGGCCGCCTCGATCTCCTTGGCGAGGTGGACGACCTCGTCGAGGGTGGAGCCGCCGGGGATGAGGTCGAGCATCGAGAGGCGGTAGACGATGATGAAGTCCTCGCCGACGGCCGCGCGGGTGCGCCGGACGATCTCCAGCGGGAAGCGCACGCGGTTCTCGTAGGCGCCGCCCCAGCGGTCGGTGCGCTTGTTCGTCGCGGCGGCGATGAACTCGTTGACCAGGTAGCCCTCGGAGCCCATGATCTCGACGCCGTCGTAGCCCGCGAGCTTGGCGAGGCGGGCGGCGCGGACGAAGTCCTCGACGGTGGCCTCGACCTCGGCGTCGGTGAGTTCGTTCGGGACGAACGGGCTGATGGGGGCCTGGATGGCGCTGGGGGCCACCAGGTCCTTGTGGTAGGCGTAGCGGCCGAAGTGGAGGATCTGCATCGCGATCTTCCCGCCCTCGGCGTGCACGGCCTCGGTGATCACCCGGTGCTCGGCGGCCTCGTCCTCCGTGGTGAGGCGGGAGCCTCCCTCGAAGGGGCGGCCGGCGTCGTTCGGGGAGATGCCGCCGGTGACGATCAGGCCGGCGCCGCCGCGGGCGCGCTCGGCGTAGAAGGCGGCGAGCCGCTCGAAGCCGCCCTGGTGCTCTTCGAGGCCGGTGTGCATCGAGCCCATGATCACGCGGTTCGGCAGGGTGGTGAAGCCGAGGTCCAGGGGGCTCAGCAGGTGCGGGTACCGGCTCTGGGAACTCATGAGGGGCGCCTCCTCGCGCGGGGGTGATGAACCTGTTCTAGCGAGCGGAGGCCGGTTTTGCAACTAGGTGCAAAACCGGGTGGAGGCCCGCGCGCCCCGGAATCCCCGGGGTCGGCGGGCCGGCCCGGCACCCGCTGTGGCGGAGTTCACGCCCGTGACTGCATGGCGGAGAGCCTGCGCACCCAGACGACGGCGAGGACGGCCGCCACGGCGTAGAGCAGGTCCGACGCCATGGCGACCAGTACGGAGGCGCGCGCGTCGGCGACCCGGCCGACCGCGAGCGAGGTCACCATGGCCGCGCCGAACGCGACGCACCAGGCCACGACGGGAGCCGGGGAGGCGGGCGCGGGCGCGGGTCCGCCGGCCGACGGCTTCGCCGCACCGGCCGCCCACACGCGCGCGGCGATCCCGTACGCGAGGACGGTCGGGCCCACGAGGGGGATGAACCAGACGCCGATCGCCCAGCCCGCGCCCCGGCGGAACAGCTCGGGGGCGAAGACACCCGCGTTCACCCGGACCCGGTGGAACCAGATGATGAACACCACGGCGGTGGGAACCATCGAGAGCATCGCCATGCCCATCACCGCGGAGTACAGCGCCCAGGACGGATCCGGGTCCGTGACCCCGTCCAGCGCCGCGTACCGGTTGACCCCGGCGGCCACCATCAGCAAGCGGGTCGCGGCGCACACGCCGAGGAGCACGGTGAGCGCGGTGGCCAGGCCCTTGGGCGACTGGAGCAGCGAACGGGCCGGGGGCGGTCCGAGCGGAGGCAGCGATCGGGTACCGAAGGACATGGCGAGGAAACCCCCTGGAGGCGCGGTGACATGACGAAGCCCGCCGACACGGGCGGGCAGCCGCGAACATACGGCACGGTCGTGATCACCGTCCAAGCGACAGGGCCCCGGCCCGGACGGCCGGGCCGGGGCCCCTCCGGGCGATCAGGCGCGACGCAGGCGGACCGTGACGATCTGGAACGGGCGCAGCGTGAGCGGGACCCGGCCCTCCGGGGTGGCGACGCCCACCGCCGTTCCCGCCAGGGGGCGTTCGAGCAGGTCGCTCTCCACGGCCGCCGTCAGCGGGAAGTCCGCGGTGAGGGTGGCCCGGGCGCGGCCGCCGCGGGACTCGTAGAGGCGGACGATCACGTCCCCACCGCGGTCCTCGGCCAGTTTGACCGCCTCGACCACCACCGCGTCCGCGTCGACGGCGACCAGTGGGGCGACCGGGCCGGCCCCGGGAACCACCCGCTCGGGCAGGTTCAGCGCATGCCCCTCACGGACCGCGTCCCCGACCCCGGCGCCGGGCGCGAGCGAGAAGCGCAGGGTGTGGGGGCCCTGGTCGGTCTCCGGGTCGGGGTAGCGGGGGGCGCGCAGCAGGGAGAGCCGGATCGTGGTGGTCTGGCCGCCGTCGGCCCGTACGTCACGGGTCACGTCGTGCCCGTACGTGGAGTCGTTGAGCAGAGCCACCCCCCAGCCGGGCTCTTCCGCGTGGATCCATCGGTGGGCGCAGATCTCGAACTTCGCAGCCTCCCAGGAGGTGTTGGTGTGGGTGGACCGGTACACGTGCCCGAACTGGGTCTCGGAGGCGGTTCGTTCGGCCTTCACGTCCAGGGGGAAGGCGGCCTTGAGGAACTTCTCCGTCTCGTGCCAGTCCACGTCCGTGACGATGTCGACCGTTTTGGCCCCGGCCCGCAGGGTGATCTGCTGGATCGCCCGCGACCGCCCGAAGGAGCGGGTCACGCGGACGGTCGCCGCCCGCGGGCCGCTCCCGGTGACCTCCAGCCGGTCCAGCTCCACGAGATCGGTGACCCGGTTGCGGTAGAACGCGTCGATGTCCCAGGCGTCCCACATGTTCGGGAAGTCGGGGTGGATCTGGAGCAGGTTCGCCGCCGTGCCCGGGGCGACCGTCTCGCGCCGGGCCTCCAGGTCGTAGACGGAGACGATCAGCCCACGGCTGTCGATCTCCACCAGCAGCCGGCCGTTGGCCAGGATGTGCCCGCCGCCGTGCCGCTCTTCCACCGTGACCGGCTCCCGCGGTGCGGTCGGGCGGCCCGCCCCGCCGGCCGGGACGCCGCGGCGGGCGTGCGGGGCGCAGTTGAAGACGAGTTCCTCGGTGCCCTGGCCCGCCAGCGCCTGCTGCGCGGCGAGGGTGATCGCCCGGAGCTCCCCGTGCAGGGCCGCGTACGTCTCGCGTGCCTCGCGGTGCACCCAGGCGATGGACGAGCCCGGCAGGATGTCGTGGAACTGGTGGAGCAGCACGGTCTTCCAGATCCGCTCCAGGTCCTCGTACGGGTACGCGTACCCCGTGGCCCGCACCGCGGCGGTCGCCGCCCACAGTTCGGCCTCGCGCAGCATGGACTCGCCGCGCCGGTTGCCCTGCTTGGTCCGGGCCTGGGAGGTGTAGGTGCCGCGGTGCAGTTCCAGGTAGAGCTCGCCGGCCCAGACGGGCGCGTCCCGGTACTCGGCGTGGGCCTTCTCGAAGAAGGCGTCCGGGCGCTCGATCCGGACCTTCGGGGAGCCTTCCAGGTCCCGCTGGCGGCGGGCGCGGGCGAGGTGTTCGCGGGTGGGGCCGCCACCGCCGTCACCCCAGCCGAAGGGGACGAGCGAGCGTGAACCGTGGCCCTTCTCGCGGTAGTTGCGGGCGGCGTGGGCGAGTTGGGCGCCGCCGAGGTCGCTGTTGTAGGTGTCGACGGGCGGGAAGTGGGTGAAGACGCGGGTGCCGTCGATGCCCTCCCACCAGAAGGTGTGGTGGGGGAACCGGTTGGTCTGGGACCAGGAGATCTTCTGGGTCAGGAACCACTTGGAGCCGGTGAGCTTGACGATCTGCGGCATCGCGGCGGTGTAGCCGAAGGAGTCGGGGAGCCAGACGTTCTGCGTATCGATGCCGAACTCGTCGAGGAAGAACTTCTTGCCGTAGAGGAACTGGCGGGCCATGGCCTCGCCGCCGACCATGTTGGTGTCGGACTCCACCCACATGCCGCCGACCGGCACGAACTGCCCGTCCGCGATCTTCTTCTTGATCCGCTCGAAGAGCTCGGGCCGGTAGGTCTTGATCCAGTCGAGCTGTTGCGCCTGGGACATCGCGAAGACGAACTCCGGGTGCTTGTCCATCAGGTCGACCATGTTGGAGGTGGTACGCGCGACCTTGCGGACCGTCTCACGCAGGGGCCACAGCCACGCGGAGTCGATGTGGGCGTGGCCGACCGCGCTGATCCGGTGCGCGGATGCGTTGGCCGGGGCGGCCAGCACCCCGGTCAGACACGTGCGGGCGGCGGCCGCGGTGCCGGGCACGTCATCGAGGTCGAGGGTGTCCAGGGCCGCGCCGAGGGCCCGCAGGATCTCGTGCCGGCGGGCGTCCTCGGTGTCGAGCTGGGTCATCAGGTCGTGGAGCACCTCCAGGTCCTGGACCAGCTCCCAGACCTCCGTCTCGAAGACGGTGAGTTCCATCCGGGCGAGCCGGTACAGGGGCTGGTCGCCGCAGGTCCGCAGGTCCCCCTCGTAGGTGGCCGCGTGGTCGACCAGGACCGGGTTGGAGGCCGCCTCGACGTACCACTCGACCTGTTCGCCGCCCTCGGCGCGGTCGGCCACGCGGACCCAGTCGTTGTACGGGTTGAGGGCCTTCACCTCGCCGCCGTCGGCCCGGTGGACCAGGCCCTCGCACTGGAATCCGGGCATCATCCGGTCGAAGCCGAGGTCGAGGACGGCTTCCACCGTGCGGCCGGCCCAGTCCGCGGGGACCGTACCGGTGACCTTGAACCAGGTGGTGCCCCAGGCCGGGCCCCACGGGGCGCCGATCGCGCAGGGTTCGTAGTCCGCCGCGAGCCCTTCGGTGACGGGGACGGGCTCGCCGGGGGCCTCCCAGCGCTCGACGGTCAGCGGGACCGCGCGGGAGTGGACGGCGGGCTTGACGCGCTCCTTGAGAACCCGGCGGAGGCGGTGTTCGGTGACGCTGCGGTCGTCGTGCATGACGGCTGCTCCAGGGAGGGTGGTCGGTCGGGAGGTGTCGGTCGGGGGAGGTGTCGGTAGGGATGGTGGGCCGGGGTCCGGCTCAGATCTTGACGGCTCCCTCGCCCACGCCCTTGAAGAAGAAACGCTGGAGGGCGAAGAAGAGCAGCATCATGGGGACGAGCGCGGCCATCGCGCCGGCGGCGACGAGCCGCTGGTCGTTGACGGTGGTGGCGCCGGCCAGGGTCTTCAGGCCGAGCTGGAGGGTGTAGTGGTCGCTGTTCGTGAGGACCAGCAGGGGCCACAGGAAGTCGTCCCAGGCGCCCATGAAGCTGGTGATGCAGACGACGGCCAGGGCGCCCTTGGCGGCGGGGAGGAAGACCCGGGTGAAGCGGGTCCATTCGCCCGCCCCGTCCAGGACGGCGGCTTCCTCGACCTCCCGGGGCACGGCCAGGAAGGCCGCCCGCATGATCATGATGTTGAGTACGGAGACGGCGCCGGGCAGCCACACGCCGATGAGGGTGTCGACGAGCCCCATCTCGCGGACGGTGAGGAACATCGAGATCATCACGGACTCGAAGGGGAACATCAGGGTCGCCACCAGCACGGTGAAGACGATCCGACGGCCCTTCCAGGCGGCCCGGGAAAGGGCGTAACCGCCCATCGCGGCGAAGAGCATGTTCGAGGTGATCGCGAGAACGGCGACGGTGAGGGTGTTGCCGACGTACTGCGCCAGCGGGAAGGACTCGGCGACCCGGACGTAGTTGTCGAGGGTGGGCCGCGTGGGCAGCACGCCGTCGTAGACGTTCTCGGTGCGGCCGCGGATCGAGGTCAGGAACTGCCAGACGATCGGGCCCAGCATGACCACGAGCACCAGCAGCAGCGTCGCGTACCGCCCGGCGAGGGCGATCCGGTGGTGCCCGCGGCCGGCGGCGGTGCGCCGGTCCGGCCGGTCGGTCCCGGCGGAGGACGGTGTGTTCACCGCTCGTCCCCCTTCGACAGGCGGCGGCCCAGCAGGCTGAAGACCAGGGTCAGGAGGAACAGCAGGATGGAGAGGGCGGAGGCGTAGCCGGTCTCGCCGGAGAAGCCGAGGCCGACCTGCCGGATCAGGAAGGGCAGGGTGCGGGCGCCGCCGCCGGGGCCGCCGCTCTCGCCGCCGAGGATGTAGATCTCGGTGAACACGCGCAGCGCCGAGATGGCGGAGAGGGTGCCGACCAGCAGCATCATGGGCTTCACCTGGGGCACGGTGATGCTGAAGAAGCGGCGGACGGGGCCCGCGCCGTCGATGGCGGCCGCCTCGTGGAGGGTGGCGGAGACGTTCCCGAGGGCCGCGAGGTAGAACACCATGTAGTAGCCCAGGCCCTTCCACACGGTCACGATCATCGCGGAGACCAGCAGCATCGTGGAGTCCGTCAGGAACGGGATCGGCTCGGACACGAGGTGCAGCCGCTGGAAGACGGTGTTGACGAGGCCGTCGCTGCGCAGCACCCACTGCCAGATCAGCCCGACGACCACGGCGGAGGCGATCACCGGAGTGTAGAAGGCGGAGCGGAAGAAACCGATGCCGGGGATCTTCGCCTGTACGAGGACCGCGAGGGCCAACGGCAGCAGCACCAGGCAGGGGACGACGACCACGAGGTACAGCACACTGTTGCCGGTCGCGACCCAGAAGTCGGGGTCGGCGAAGGCACGCCGGTAGTTGTCGAGGCCGACGAAGGTGCCGCCGCGCAGGATCTGGGCGTCGGTCAGGGAGAGGACGACGGTGTTGACGAACGGCCAGAGGCTGAACAGCGTCACCATCACGAGGCCGGGCGCGAGGAACAGGTACGGGGTCCACCAACGGCGGTGGGGCAGGCCGCTCTCGGTCTCCATGGCCCTCAGGGCGCGCCGCCGACGGGCCGCGGCGCGACGTCGCTCGTGGGCCGCGGCGCGGCTGAGCGCCCGGCCGGCGGCGAGGCCGGTCATTTGTCGGCCGCGGCGGCGAGGAGCCTGTTCGCCGCTTCCTGCGCCTTCCGCACCGCTGTCCGGGGGTCCTGTTCACCCTGGATGGCCTTCTGCATCTCCCGTACGACGGCGTCGCCGACCTGGTTGGTCCATTGGACGGGGGTGTTGGCGTCGAGCGCGGCGGTCTTCAGCTGGTCGGCGCCGACGGCACGGGCCAGGGTCTCCGCGTCCTTGCCGTCGCCCCTGTCGGAGAAGAACGGGTCGGCGAGACCTTGGGCGTTGGAGGGGTAGATGGTGGCCTTCCGGGAGAACTCCACCTGGTTGGGGCCGTTGGTGACCCACTTGGCGAACTCGGTCGCCGCGTCGACATGCTTCGTGTCCTTCTTGATGCCGAGCGACTGGGCGTAGATGCCGATGTGTCCGAGCTCGCCCGTGACGGCCCCGGCGACCTGGGTCTTGGCGTAGATCTGCGGGGCGTTCTTCTTGATGTCCTTGACGAAGCCCGGGGAGCCCGGACCGAAGACGATCTTGCCGCTGCCGTACAGCTGGTTGATGTCGTCGGACTTGAGGAGGGACTCCTTGGGCATGGCGCCCTTGGCGTACAGGTCCTTCATCCGCTCCACCCACCGGACGGCCTTGTCCGTGTCGAAGGTGAAGCGCTCCCGCTTCTCGTCGAGGAGGGGGATGCCCATCTTCTGCCAGTCCCCGGGCAGTCGGCCCTTGGGGTCGGCCATGAAGGCGGAGTACCGGCCGCCGGACGAGGCGGCGATCCGCTCGGCACAGTCGAAGAACTGCTCCACCCCGGTCGGTGGCGCGGCCGGATCCAGACCGGCCTGCTCGAAGAGCTCTCTGTTGTAGGTGAGGATCTCCGGGGTCACGTACCAGGGGTACGCGTACACGCTGTCGCCCTTGCCGGGAAGCTTGAACTGCTCCCAGGCTCCCGGCACGTACTCCGCGGCCGACGCGCCGTCGAGGGCGGCCACGTCGGCGAGCAGGCCCCGGTCGCCGAGGAGCTGGAAGGAGTCGGTGGAGAGGTTGACCACGTCGGGGAGGGCTCCGGCCTGGGCGTCGGCGACGAGCTTCTCGTTGTAGCCGTCGCCGGGGACGTCCTCCCAGGTGACCTTCACCTCGGGGTACCGCTTCTCGAAGGCGTCGATGACCCCTTGGACGTACGCCGTGAAGGTGGGCTTCAGCTGGAGCGTCCGGAAGGTGATCCCACCGGCCACCTCGCCCGTCCGCCGGGCCTCCTTCGCGTCGGCGGCGCCCCCGCTCAGGCCGCACGCGGTGGTCGACAGGAGGGTTCCCGCCGCCAGCAGGACAACAGCGATACGGGTCGGGTTCGAACGGGTCATCGTCGCCGCCTTTGCAGAAGTCCGGCCTCGTCGCCGGAGGCGGTGCCCACGGTCGTCCGAAAGCAAGACCTCGTCAATGAGGCAGGTGCACGGCCGGCCGGTGACGCATTGGTGGCGAATGGCCCGACCGTGCCGGAGAGGTTTCACGGGCCTCGATCTCCACCGCTCCGAACTGGACTGATGCGCTTTAGTGCAAAGACGGTCGAGC
Source organism: Streptomyces sp. NPDC048331 (assembly GCF_043201215.1). Taxonomy (NCBI): domain Bacteria; kingdom Bacillati; phylum Actinomycetota; class Actinomycetes; order Kitasatosporales; family Streptomycetaceae; genus Streptomyces; species Streptomyces sp. NPDC048331. The sequence goes on from NZ_JBICYT010000029.1 coordinate 26,882, forward strand.
AAGGCGCTGATTCGACGACGAAGCCGCTTGTACGTCGAACTTGACTTCTTATCGACGGTCCACGACAGGTCCGCACTAATGCGCTTTACCCACACACGCGAACCGCTTTGGACGCGTGCCCGCAGCGCCGCCCACGGAACCGGGTTGTGCGCACGGCGGACGCACGTCTAGATTCGCCTCGAACGCGAACGGCGTGTAGCTCAGCAGCCAGAGCACCGACCTGCACAGTCGGAGGGCGCAGGGGCAGGACCTGCCACGCCGGCCATGGACAAGAACATCGCAGACCGACACCCGGCCCGTGCACTCCCCACCGCGGGACTCTCCCCCGCGGGACACTCCACCACGGGACTCTCCACCGCCGGACTCTTCGACCACCACCTCACCGACGACGGCCTCGCCCGGCTGTGGTCACTGCTCGACAGCGGGTGCTACGAGGTGCGGGCGCCGGAGGAGGCCGCGCTGCTCTGCGTGGCATGGCTGGTGCGTGCCGGGGAGAGCGCCGCGGCGGCCGCGCTCGTCGAGGAGATACGACCCTTCGCGGGCGGGACGCGGTTCGCACCGCACCCCGCGGACCGGCCCGTTCCGGGCGCGGACGCCATGCACGTGCGTACCGTCGGCGAGGTCGCCGCGATGCTCGCGCGCCGTACGCCGCGTCCCGGCGTCGCGGCGCAGCACGAGGCCCTGACCGTCTGGCGGCCCTTCGAGGACGAGTTGCTCGACCACTGGCTGCGCGCCGGCGCGGTCCCCGACCACGAGGTCGGTCAGGAAGGCGGGCGGGGAGCCGGGCAGCACACCGAGGAGGGTGCCGCGTTGCTCGCGCGGTACCGGCGGCTCGCGGCCACGCACACCCGCTGCACCAAGCACCTCGACCCCGGGTCCAACGCGGCCGTCCTGCGCCGAGCACTGGAGGAGCAGGTCGCCGGGCGCGCGCTGTCGCCCCGCCTCGCCGGACTGCTGCGCCGGGCCGTCGCCTCGATGGTCGCCCGACGCGGCCGGCCGGGCTCCGCGGAACACACCCGGCTGCGCGAGACCCGGGCCGCGCGGGCGGATCGGCCTGCGCACCACGACCTGGCCGCCCTCGTCCTGCGCCGGCTCGCCCCGCTCGACGTGAGCCGGGGGGTCGAGGACATCGGGCCGTTGATCGGCCCGGTCACCACCGAGGAGGCCGCACGGTACGGGCTGCCCGCGGGAACCGCCCTCCCGGCCTCGGTACGGGCCACGGTCGCCGCGGTGCGCAGCGCGCCTCTGGACACGCTGCTGGAGCACGAGCTGATCCCCTCCGCGGAGGTGCTGGGCGAGGTGGCGGAGCAGCTGATCTGCACGCACACCGCGCGGGGATACGCCGACGCGTCGCTCCGTACGCTGATGGCGGCGACCTACCGGGCCCGGCGCGGTCGCCGGTACCCGTTGTGGTGGTCCCCGGAACACCACGCCCGGATCACCGAGCTGCCCTGGGTCCGCGCGGTCGCCCCCTGGGCCGCCGACCCGGTGGAGCAGGCCCGTTCGACCCTGTGGATGATCGGCGAGGCCGGCGTACGGACCTTCCCGGGCACCGGGCTGCCCAACCTGACGGTACGGGCGCTGTCCGGGCTCGCGCGGCTCGCCGAGCTGCCGGTGCCGTTCGCCGCGGAGCCACTGGCCGACTCGTACAGCGGGATGGCCGGCCCCCGAGGTCCTGGTGGCGGCGCGGACCGCCGCCGCTCTGCTGCGCGGCACGGTGTACGAGCGCTACCACGGCATCGACTACGCGGCGGTGTCGGCCCTGGCGGACGCCCAGGACCGGGAGGGCTTCGCCCGGTTGTGCGCCGAGCGTGCGGGCCGCCCCGGACAGTCGCTGGTGAGCGACCCGGCCGTGATCGAACAGGCCCGCATCCTCACCACCTCCGACCTGGCCACCCTGGTGGTGCACGCGGGCATCGTCCCGCGGGGCGGCTGGGAGGGCGCGGCCCGGGGCGCGTTCACGGCCGCGACCGGTCGGGCGGGCACCGCGAAGAGCACCGCGCGCGCCTGGCGGCACCTGCTGTTCCACCTCGCGTTGTGCGACGCCGACGAGCGGGCCTCCGTACTCACCTGGATCGACGCGCGGGTCGCCGGGCTCCCGGCGGGCGCCGCCGCGCGGATCGCTCGACCCCTGGCCGATCTCCGTCTGGCCGCCGCCTCCGTCCGTTAGTCACTTGGGCTTGTTGCGGTAGATGCGACGGCCGGCCAGGTGCGTGGTGACCGTCTCGCCCCGCCACAGCTTCCGGTCGCCGTCCATCTCGTCCGGAGCGGGCCATCGGCCGCGGCTGATGTCGGACCGGATGCTGTCCGGCTGCAGACCGGACGCCTCGGCGATCTCGACGACGGTGTAGCGGCGGGACGGTTCGAGCGCGGTGGCCTCCCGGGTGTGGTGCTCGCCGAAGAACCGGGCGATGGCCTCCGGGTCGAACTCGATGGTCCTGCCGCGCTTGCCGATGGCGGCCGGCCACCCGGGATGCCGTCCCCATCGAGGGTTCTCCGACAGGTAGCGGGCGCTCATGCCGTAGTGCTCGGCTATCTGGGTGTACGTGACGCCTTGGCGCCCTTCGGGAGGTACGGGCCCGCCGGCGGACGCGCGCGGGCCGGCGCCGGCCGACCGCGGCCTGCCTGCGGTGCGCGGCTCCGGCGGGACCTGGCCCGGTCCTGCCTCCGCGACGGTGAGGACGACCGTACGGCCGTCCGAGTCGGTGAGCGTGTGCCGGCCCGGCGGCAGGAAGCCGGCGCCGTTCGGCGGGGCGGTGAGGCCGAGGCGCAGGTACCCGGTCTCCGGGCGGCTCGTGGCCGGGTAGAGCTCCAGGACACCGCCGTCGTCGAGCGTCGCCGCGTAGTGCTCCGGCCCGTCGCCGTGCCGCTCGCGCGCGAGGTCGAGGCCGATGCCCCGGTAGAAGTCGCGGCAGGCGTCGAGCCGGGTCGTGTAGATCACGGCGAGTTCGAGGATCATGCGGGCGCTCCCGATGTGTGGTGACTGCGAGCGGACGGTGGGCCTCGGCCCGCTCCTCGCAACAGCGTTCCTTCGCAGGGTGTTTGCCGGCGACGTGGCCGCACCGCCACCCGAACCCCCTGTCCCGGCAGCTCACTTGACTCGCCCCGGACGCGGCGCGACACGCGCCGAGCGGGAAGGTCATCCTGAATTCCTACCACGTCTGCTTACGCTGTCCCCATGACCGACAGCACCCTTTTCGATCAGCAGGTGCCCGATGACCTGCGCGTCTTGACCGCCGAGTACTTGAGCGCGGTTCGGGCGTGCCTCGCCGACATCGAGGCCCCCGTGGTGCGGGAACGAGCCGCGCGGCTGTTCACCGATCAGCTGTTGCCGGATGTGGCGAAGGCGGTCAAGGGCATACGCACCGCCGCCGTGGGCGAGCTGCGACAGGGGCGCACCCTGCGGGAAGTGTCGGTACTGATAGGGCTGTCCGTCCCCCGGGTCGATCAACTGCTCAAGGGGAAGTGAGAGGTTGTCGTGCCCCTTCGGATGAAGCTCACCGCGATCACGCTCGACTGCGCCGATCCCCAGGCACTGGCCGCCTTCTACGCCCGGGCCACCGGCTACGCGATGCACCCGAGGTCGGACCGCGAATTCGCCGGGGTCACCCGCGAGGACGGGCTGTTCCTCGGCTTCCAGCGAGTGGACGGCTACCGCGCTCCGAGCTGGCCGGACGGGTCCCCGCCCCAGCAGTCGCACCTCGACTTCACGGTGGACGACCTCGACGAGGCCGAGGCCGTGCTGGTGCGGCTCGGCGCGGGTAGGCCTGAACACCAGCCGGGCGGCGACCGGTGGCGGGTCCTCACCGACCCGGCCGGGCACCCCTTCTGCCTGACCCTGCACTGACGTCAGCCGGCTCCGGAGCGGCGCGAGGTGGGCGCGGGTCCGCTCCGCGGCCGGGGTTCGGCCGGCGTCCACCTTGGGCGCGCAGCGCATGCCGATCAGGTCGCCCGGTCACCCGACCCGGGACCCGATGCACTGGGTTCGACGCCGTCCCCGGGGCCGCCGCCCAGGAGAAGCTCCTCGTCGAGGAGGACAGCAGCTCCGACGCCCGGCATCGACCACCGACGGGTCACTTCATCGGGTACCGGGTCTTCTCCGCGAGCTTGCCGTCCTTGAAGCAGAAGCGGAGCACGGTCTCTTCGCCGTTCACGGCCTCGCCGCTCGATATGTACCAGGAGCAGGCGCTGCCCTCGGGCTCGACCGGTCCGCCCTCCTTGAGGGCGTCCTTGACGAAGCTGTCCCCGGACGGGAGCTTGCCGCGGACCTCGCTCTCCGCGTCCCCGGTCTTCACGGCCTCGTAGACCGCGGGATCGACCAGGGTCTTGTCGGCCATGTCGAGGACCTTCCCCATACCGAAGACCACTGCCACGAGGAGGCCCACACCGAGCACCAGCGCCACCACGCACCCGATCAGACAACCCTTGCGCTGAGCCACGCCCGTTCCTCCATGTCGTTCGCGTCCGGCGGCGGTCGCCTGGACACTCACACCCTCGCAAGGGGCCGGGGTCGGGGGCTGTCCTCGAAAGTCGTCGGCCGGCCCGACGATCGTCGTTCGAGGTCGGACCCACCACGCCGTGTATACAGGGAGGAGATCGACTATTCGGGCGCAGCGAGAGGATCCCACCGTGAGTGAGCAGACCATCGAGCCGCTGATCGTCGTGGGCGTGGACGGGTCGAACCATTCGAAGGAGGCGCTGCGCTGGGCGGTCGCGCAGGCCGCGATGACGGGCGCTCGGGTGCACGCCGTCATGGCCTGGGAGTGGAACCGCAATCCGTTCGCCCTCGGCCCGATGGCCGCCGAGACCGCCGACGCAGAGGCGGTGACGGCCGAGGAGGCCGCCCGCCGGAAGCTGGCGGACACGGTCGCCGCCGCCGTCGGCACCTCGCCCGGGGTGCCGGTGTTCCGGCGTGTCGAGCAGGGGTCCCCGGCTCAGGTCCTGGTGGACGCCTCGAAGGAGGCGGACCTGATGGTGGTCGGGACCCGCGGGTACGGGGGCTTCAAGGGCGCGCTGCTCGGCTCGGTGAGCCAGCAGGTCGTGCAGTACTCGGCCGGCACGGTCGTTCTCGTCCGCGAGGGCGCGGACGAGAACGACTGACGCGCGTTCGGCGGAGCAGGCGGTCGAGCAGCACCCGCAACTCGGGCGGGCACTCCTCGCGGGGAACCCCGCACTGCTCGACCAGCCGGGCCGCCCGCACGAGTTCCGCAGGGTCGTCCGAGGTGTCCAGGACCTGCCCGAGCAGGCCCAGAGCCGGGACGATGTCGGCCTGCAGGCGGTCGGGGAGCGAGTCGAGGAAGACCGTGTCCTCGGTGAGGACCAGGTCGACCAGAGCCACGCAACGCGCTCTCAACGCGTCCGCGTCATGCGTTCTGCCGCGCCGTCGGGTCGTGGGGTCCCGGTCAGCCACGGTTCCTCCGCGTCGTGGACGTCCCAGGTGAAGCCGGCCCGCCGGGAGGCGGCTGATGGCCCCCGCGGGGAACCGAGCCCGCACTCCGCTCCCAGAGGTCGGCCAGGTGGGCGTGGAGGGCGTCGTGCGCCTCCCGCGGGGTGAGGTGGCCGATGAGGACGTGCGTGGTGAGGCCGTCCGCGAGGGCGAGGAGGGTGCGGGCCTCGCGCGGCGCGTCGAGGCGCCCGGCTCCGTCGGCGTCCTCGTCGGCTTCCGCGACGAGACGGGTGAACGCCTCGTGCAGGATCGCGTAGTTCGCCTTGAGCGTCCCCGCGAGCACCTCGCTCACGGTCGCCTGGGCGACGAACGCGAGCCAGACCCTGGCCTCGGCGCGATGCTCTTCCCGGAGCAGCGCGATCTCGGTGACCGCGTGCCCCAGCGCGGTGCCGGCCGACTGGGCCGGGCTCCTGACGAGGCGGGCCTGTACGCGCTCCATGACCTGCTCACCGATGTGCCCGAGCGCGAACACGAGCATCTCCTCCTTGGTGCGGAAGCACCGCTGGACGGCGCCCATCGACACCTGCGCGCGGGCCGCGACGTCGCGCAGGGTCACGCCCTCCAGCCCCCGCTCGTCGGCGAGACGGCAGACGGCCTCCGCGATGAGGCGGCGTCGGCCCGCGTGGTCCACCTGCTTGGGCATGCCCGGCCCCTCCCTGTGCACAGCACTCCACCACTCCGCGTGTGCAGCACTTTATGCGATGCGCACGCATCGGTTCCAGGGGTACAGTGCCGTTCCGATGCAAGCGCATCGGAACGTGGACGGGAGGGAAGCGCCATGCAGGACGCCCTGTGGAGGATGTCGGCCGCCGCGCAGGCGGAAGCGGTACGCGACGGAGAGGTCTCGGCCGTCGAACTGGTCGACAGCCACCTGGACCGGATCGCCGCGGTCAACCCGGGGGTGAACGCGGTCACGCAACTCCTGGCGGAGCGCGCCCGCGAGGCTGCGGCGCGGCTGGACCGACGGCGGGCGGCCGGTGACCCGCTGGGACCGCTCGCGGGCGTGCCCTTCACGGTCAAGGAGAGCACCCCGATCGAAGGCGTGCCCACCACCTTCGGCACGGCGCGCTTCCGCGACCTGGTGGCGTCCGCCGACGCACCCCCCGTGGCACGGCTGCGCGCGGCGGGGGCCATCCCGATCGGGCACAGCAACCTCCCCACGTTGATCCTGGCGGGGATGCACACGCGCAGCGAGCTGTACGGCGACACGGTCAACCCGTGGGACGACGGCCGGACCCCGGGCGGCTCCAGCGGCGGCGACGCGGTGGCCGTGGCCACCGGTATGGCGGCGCTCGGACTCGGCAACGATTCCGGCGGTTCGGTGCGCATCCCGGCCCAGTTCTGCGGTGTGGCCGCGCTGAAGCCGTCCACGGGCCGGTTCCCCGCCGACCACCGCGTGCTCGGGCCCGGCGACCCCGGGCCGGCGTCCCAGATGCTGGTCACCGACGGTCCGTTGGCCCGGAGCGTGGGCGATCTGCGGCTGGCCTACGAGGTGTTGGCCGGAACCGATCCGCGCGACCCGCGCGCCGTGCCGGTACCGGCGTACGGCGAACCGCTCCCCGGACGCGTGAAGGTCGCGGTCGTGGCGGATCCCGGTGGGCACGGAGTCCACCCCGCGATCCTCGGAGCCGTCACGACCGCCGCCGACGCGCTCCGCGACGCCGGCTACGACGTGCGCGAGGTGCGGGACGTGCCACGACTGGACGAGGCGCTCGACGCGTACGGCCGGATCACCGTGACCGAGTTCGCCCCGAACTGGCCGGTGGTACGCACGCTGCTCGGCCGGGGCGGGGACCGCTACATCGCGATGATGATGGAGCGGACCCCACCCGCGAGCGCGGAGGAGTTCATGGGGCTGATGGGCACCTGGCTGAACATCCGCCGCTCCTGGGCCGAGTTCCTCGACGAGTACCCGCTGCTGCTCGGCCCGGTCTTCACCGAGCCGCCGGTCGAACCGGGGCTGGAGTCACGTGACCGGGCGGGCAGGGACCGGGTCGGGTCCGGAATGCGGCTGTGCACCGTGACCAGCTTCGTGGGCGTACCCGCCGTGGCCGTGCCGACCGGACTGGCCGACGGGCTCCCTTGCGGGGTGCAGATCATCGGGCGCGCGTTCCGGGAGGACCTGTGCCTGGCCGCGGCCCGGGCCGTCGAGGACCGACTCGGAGTGCTCACACCGGTCGACCCGCGTCCGGGAGGCCGGGCCCGCTGAGTCGTGCGCCGTACGTGGCTCAGGTACCCGGGGCCGCCAGGTCCCGGGGGTCCGTGTTGGCCCCGCAGAGGATGACGGCGACCCGGTCGCCCAGCGGCCGCGGCGCGGTGCGCAGGGCCGCCGCCGCGGTGGCCGCGCCCGCCTCGACCACGATCCGGTGCTCCTCCCACAGCGCGCGCCGGGCGGCCGTGATCTCCGCGTCGGGGACGAGCACCGAGGTCACGTTCTCCTCCCGCGCGGCGGCCAGCGCGTCCGCGGAGACCCGGGTGGCCCCCAGGGAGTCGGCGGCGACCGATTCCACGGCCACGTCCACGACGCGACCGGCGGCCAGGGCCGCGTTCAGGGCCCGGCAGTTCTCCGGCTCGACCGCGACCACCCGTACGCCGTACTCGCGCGCGGCCGTGGCGACGCCGGCGAACAGCCCACCGCCGCCGACCGCGACGACCACCGTGTCCAGACCGGGCAGGGCGAACCGGATCTCCTCCAGCAGGGTTCCGGCGCCCGCCGCGATGAGCGGGTGGTCGTAGGCGTGGCTGCTCAGCGCCCCGCTCTCGGCGGCGAATTCCTCGCAGGCGGCCAGCGCCCGGGCGTACCGGTCGCCGACGAGCCGCACCTCGGCGCCGTACCCGCGCAACCGTTCCACCTTCACCCGCGGGGCGTTGGCGGGCAGGAACACGGTCGCGGGCACGGACAGCGCGCGGGCCGCCCAGGCACAGGCCAGCCCGGCGTTGCCACCGGAGGCGATGGTGACCCCGGCGGCCGGGAGGGCACCGGCCTCGTGGTGGGCGGCGAGGAAGTTGCGGGCGCCGCGCGCCTTGAAGGAGCCGGTGTGCTGGAGGTACTCCAGCGCGTACCAGACCCCCGATTCGGCCGCGGGCGCCACCGTCACGGGGCGGATCCCGCCCGCGATCCGGTCGGCGGCCGCGCGGACGGCGGCGTGGTCGAGCTGCTGGGCCGGTACTGCGGGCATGGACTGTCTCCCCATCAGGTACGGGTGGTGGACCGGGCGGCCGGGGCGGATGCGGCGGGGCGGCCGGGGCCGGTGGGTCGGGCGGTCTCGATCAGCTGGCGCAGGGCCCCGTAGTAGACCTCGTGGTCCGTCAGGGCGGGCAGCACGTCGGGCAGTCCGCCGGAGAGCACGGGGAAATCGTCGGGGTCCAGCGCGGCCAGGGCCGCCCGCGAGGCGGCGGTGGCCGCGGCCGGATCCCGGTGGTCGACGAAGGCCGCGCTGCCCAGGGTGAGCAGGTACATGCGGCGGTAGACGGTCATCGCCTCGGCGGGCGTCATCCCGGCGGCCACGCTGTCGGCGAGGGAGGGCTCCACGAGCCGGGCCAGCAGCTGACGACCGAGCCAGGGCCTGCCGCCGCGCAGCACCAGCAGGCCGGGGTGGGCGGTGAGCAGCAGGTACAGCGCGCGGAACCGCTCTTCGGCGGCCTGCGCCCAGTCCGTGCCGGCGGGGATGTCGGGGAGCTGCCCGGCGAGGTGCTCGGTGCACAGGTCGAGCAGGCCGGCGAGGTCGGTGCAGCGGCGTTGGACGGTGGCGTGCGAGACCTCCAACCGGTCGGCGAGGGTGCGGAAGCTCAGGTGGCCGGGCCCTTGCTCGTCGAGGATGCGCAGGGCGGCGACGGCGATGGCCTCCGGGGTGGCACGGTCCAGGGCTGCTGATCTACGCGGCATGAGATACACCGTAACATACGCCGTATCTACACTTTCGTGTGACGTCGATTGCAGCCATATTGCTGGTCATCGGCCGACAATCTGCGACGCGTGTTGACAGTGGGTAATCACCTCGCTGCACTGGGCGCACGACTGCCCCCACGTCAAGGAGACTCCGTGCCGCCTCGCCTGCGTGCGACGCTCCCCTGTCTGACCGCGGCCGCCCTGTTCGCCGTCGCGCTCTCCCCCGCCCCGGTGGCGGCCGAGCCCCGGGCGACCTCGGACACCCCGCTCGCGCTCACCCCTCCCATGGGGTGGAACAACTGGGCGCACTACATGTGCGACATCGACGAGGCCAAGGTGGTGGCCAACGCCGACGCGCTCGTCTCCACCGGGCTCGCCGCCAAGGGCTACGACACAGTGACCGTCGACGACTGCTGGATGACCAAGAGCCGTGACGCGCGGGGCAGTCTGGTCGTCGACACGGCGAAGTTCCCGCACGGCATGGCCTGGCTCGGCGAGTATCTGCACGCCAAGGGACTGAAGTTCGGCATCTACCAGGACGCGGGCTCCCTCACCTGCGAGAAGTACCCGGGCAGCGGCTCCCCGCAGGGAGGCGGTCCGGACCACTACGCGCAGGACGCCCGGCAGTTCGCCTCCTGGAAGGTGGACTACGTCAAGATGGACGGCTGCAACCTCTGGGTCCCGGAGGGCGCGACCAAGGAGGAGGCCTACCGCGACGCCTACAACGCCGTCGCGCAGGCCCTGCGGGACAGCGGCCGGGACATGGTCCTGTCGGCCTCCGCGCCCGCCTACTTCCAGCAGGGCGAATGGGGCGGCTCCGACTGGCACAAGGTCCTCGGCTGGGTCGGCGAGACCGGCCAGCTGTGGCGCGAGGGCAAGGACATCAAGGTCTACAACCCGGCCGCACCGGCCACCTCGCGGTGGAGCGCGGTCCTGGGCAACTACGGCTACAACCGCTGGCTCGGCCGGTACGCGGGCCCCGGCAACTGGAACGACCCCGACTTCCTGATCGCGGGCGCCCCCGGGCTCACCGCCGCCGAGAGCCGCAGCCAGGTCGCCCTGTGGGCCATGATGGCGTCCCCCTTCATCCTCTCGTCCGACGTCTCGAAGCTGACCCCGGCGGGCCTGTCGGCCCTCGGCAACACCCGGATGATCAACCTGGACCAGGACCCGATGGGCCGGCAGGGCTCCGTGGTCTCCTCCAACGCCACCTTCGAGATCCTGGTGCGGCCGCTCGCGAACGGGGACCGCGCGGTCGCCGTGCTCAACCGCTCCGCCGCCAGCCGGGACATCGACGTGCCGCTCGACGAGATCGGCCTGGGCGACTGCACCGCCGGCGCCCAGGACCTGTGGAGCGGCACGAGCCGCGAGATCTCCGGAGCACTGACCGGGAAGGTGGCCGGGCACGACACCGGAGTCTGGCGGCTCAGCCCGCGCGGCTGCGCCGAGGCCGTCCCGACCGGGCAGATCGTCGGTGACGGCGCCCGCTGCGCCGACGGCGCCAACACCACCGGCGTCGGCGCCGTGGTGATGGCCGCCTGCACCGGAGCCCCCGACCAGCGCTGGGTCGTGGGCAAGGACGCGCGCCTGCGGCTGGCCGGCGAGTGCCTGTCGGCGGGCGTGGACCGCGTCGTGGAACTGGCCGACTGCGCGACCCGACCCGAGGAGCAGCCCGGTCAGACCTGGTCGCAGCGCCGCGACGGCGCCCTCGTGGAGGAGGTCAGCGGAATGTGCCTGACGGCTCCGGCGGCCGCCACCCCCGCCGAGCGACTGCGCCTGACCGACTGCGGCGACCACCGGGTCGACCAGGCCTGGGCCCTGCCGGTCTGACGGCCCGGGCGAACGGATGAGGAACCCGACGCATCACGGCGGGCGCAGGTCGAGGACCCGGCGCCCGCTCGCCTCGGCCGCCCTTCCCGCGGCGCTGCTGGCACTGATCGGCGCGGGGCCCGCGCCCGGGGCCACCGCCCCGGGCGCGGGGTCGCCCGCACGCACCGCGGCGACGACGGACGCACGCACGAACGCTCGCCCGGACGCACGCCCGGCGGCGCACCCGGCGGCGCACCCGGCGGGGCGTCCGGGTGCCGTCCTGGGTCCGGGCCGCACCCGCGCCCGCACCTTCGACGTAGCGCCCGCACGGGACGCCCTGCGACGGCTGCTTCCGCGCCACTGGGAGCAGTTCACCCTCGTACCCGACACGACTGCCGACGCCGACACCTTCACCGTCTCCGGTACCACCGGCGCGATCACCGTCCGCGGCAGCACCGGCGCCACCCTGCTCACCGGCGTCGGCTGGTACCTCCAGCACGTCGCCGGGGTCGACATCGGCTGGCCCGGCGACAGCATCGGCATGCTTCCCGGCCGGCTCCCGGCGGTCCCCGCCCCGGTCACCCGTGGCGCGCAGGTGCCCCACCGGTACGCGCTGAACGACACCGACGACGGGTACTCCGGCCCGTACCGCTCCTTCGAGGAGCACCGGCGGCAGATCGACCTGATGGCCCTGCACGGCATCAACGAGGTGTTCGTACAGGTCGGCGCGGAGTACCCGTACTACCGGGCGCTCCAGGGGTTCGGCTACTCCGCCGAGGAGTTGCGGCGGTGGATCCCCGGCCCCGGCCACCAGAGCTGGTGGCTGCTGCAGAACCTGAGCGATTTCGGCGGCCCGGTCACCGAGCGGCTGATGCGCGAACGCGCCGAGCTGGGCGGGCGGATCGCCGAACAGCTCCGCGGTCTCGGCATGACCCCCGTGCTGCCGGGCTACTTCGGCACGGTGCCGCCCGGGTTCGCCGCACGCAACCCGGGTGCGGCCACGGTGGCGCAGGGCGACTGGGCGGGCTTCGCCCGCCCGGACTGGCTGGACCCCGCCTCGCCCGTGTTCGGGAGGCTGGCCGCCGCGTACTACGCCGAGCAGCGCGCGGTGTTCGGGGACAGCGGGATGTACCGGATGAGCCCGCTGCACGAGGGCGGGCAGACCGGTTCTGTCGAGGTGGGCGCCGCCGCACGCGCCATCCAGGGCGCGCTGCACGCCGCGCACCCCGGGGCGCTGTGGGCGGTGCTGGGTTGGCAGGACGACCCCACCGCGGAGCTGCTGGCCGGGGTGGACACCTCGAAGCTGCTGATCCTGGACGGGCTCTCCGACCGGTACAACCGGTTGGACCGGGAGACGCGTTGGGGCGGGGCCCCGTACGCGATGGGCACCATCTACAACTTCGGCGGGCACACCACGGTCGGCGCGAACAGCTCCGTGTGGATCGAACGGTTCGGGCCCTGGCGGGACAAGGCGAACAGCGCGCTCGCCGGGATCGCCTACCTGCCGGAAGCCACGGGGACCAATCCGGCCGCCTTCGACCTCTTCACCGATCTGGCCTGGGAGCGCGGGCCGATCGACCAGCGGGCGTGGTTCGCCGACTTCGCGGCCCGCCGCTACGGCCGCCCGGACGCCGCGGCCACCGCGGCCTGGGAGGAGCTCCGCAAGGGGCCGTACAGCACCTCCTCGGGGCTGTGGTCGGAGTCGCAGGACAGCCTGTTCACCGCCCGGCCGAGCCTGACCGCGGCCGGGGCGGCGTACTGGAGCCCGAAGTCCATGCGCTATCCGGCCGGTTCGGTGCGCAGGGCCCTGGACCACCTGCTGAAGGTGGATCCGGCGCTGCGCGGCTCCAGCGCCTACCGCTTCGACCTGGTGGACACCGCCCGGCAGGCCCTCGCCAACCACTCACGGGTGCTGCTGCCGAGGATCAAGGCGGCCTACGAGGCCGAGGACCTGACCCGCTTCCGTGCCCTGACGGCCGAGTGGCAGGACGGGATGCGGATGTTGGACGCGGCCACCGGTTCCGACCCGGCCTTCCTCCTCGGCACCTGGCTCTCCGGGGCCCGATCCTGGGGCGCGGACCGGGCCGAGCAGGACCGGTACGAGTACGACGCCCGCTCGTTGCTGAGCGTGTGGGGCCGCCGCAGCACCAGCGAGGGCGGTTTCCTGCACGACTACGCGAACCGTGAATGGAGCGGCCTGATCTCCGAGTTGTACGCACCCCGGTGGGCGCACTACTTCGCGTCGCTGGACGAGGCGCTGGTGAAGGGGGCCGCGCCGCGGGAGATCGACTGGCACGCCTTCGAGGCGGAGTGGGCCGGGCGCACCACCCGTCACCCGAACCGCCCGACCGGTGACCCGTACCTGCTGTCCGCACAGATCGCCGCGGCCCTACCGACGGCCGCCGCCACCCGCTGACCCATCCCACGGCCGGCCCGGCATCCGGGCCGGCCCGTGCGGCGGACGACCCCGGTGGCCGACAGACCCAGGACGGCAGGACGGCACGGCGACGACACGGAGTGGCCGGGCGCGGGACACTGGCCGTGTGGAGACTCACCCGAGCCGCGACGCGCGGTCGCGGCGCGCGACGGGCGTCGTCAGCGGGCTCGTCGCGGCCGTGGCCGGGCTGGCGGCCGCGCAGCTGGCCTCGGCGGCCGGTCGGCCCGAGGCCTCGCCGGTCACCGCCGTGGGCGGGGCCGTGGTCGACCTGACGCCGGTGGCCGTCCGGGAATGGGCCATCCGACTGTTCGGCACCTCCGACAAGCTGGTGCTCGGCCTCGGCATCCTCGCCGTCCTGGCCGCGGTCGCCGTCGGCACCGGGCTGCTCGCCGTACGTCACCTCCCGGCCGCGCTGGCCGTCACGGGCGGTTTCGGGCTGGTGGGGGCGCTGGCGGCGCTCAGCCGACCCGAGGCCTCCTGGCGGGACGCACTGCCCTCGCTGGTCGGCGCACTCGTCTCGGCCGGGGTGCTGTACCTGCTGGTCACGGCCGGGAGACGGACCCGCCCGGCCGGGGCCGTGCACGACGGGGCCGACGGGGCCGGGGCGATGGACCGCCGCCGCTTCGGCCGACTGGTGGTCGCCGTCCTGGCGGCGTCGGCCGGGGTCGGGCTCGGAGCGCGGCGCCTCGGTGCCCACGGTTCGGCCGACGCCACCGCCTCCCGGGCCCGCTTCCTCCTCCCCCGCCCCACCGTGCCCGCGCCGCCGGTGCCCGCCGGCGCGGATCTGCGGGTGCCCGGGCTCGGCCCGTTCCTCACCCCGAACCAGGACTTCTACCGGGTGGACACCGCGCTGGTCGTCCCCCGCGTGGACGCCGAGACCTGGCGGCTGCGCATCCACGGGGACGGGGTGACGCGGCCGCTGGAGCTGGATCTGCGTCAGCTCCTCGCCCGGCCGGTGGTGGAGCACGACATCACCCTCACGTGCGTGTCCAACGAGGTCGGCGGCCCGTACGCGGGCAACGCCCGCTGGCTCGGCGTACGCCTCGGGGACCTGCTCCGCGAGGCGGGGGTGCGGCCGCCGTCCGAGGGCGGGCCCGCCGACCAGCTGGTGGCGCGTTCGGTGGACGGCATGACCATCGGCACGCCGGTCGAGGCTGTCATGGACGGCCGGGCGGCGCTGCTGGCCGTCGGGATGAACGGCCGGCCGCTGCCCTTCGCCCACGGCTTCCCCGTCCGGATGGTCGTACCGGGCCTCTACGGGTACGTATCCGCCTGCAAATGGCCGGCCGAGCTGCGACTGACCACCTTCGCCGCCTACGACGCCTACTGGGTGCGCCGGTCCTGGGCCCAGCAGGCCCGGATCAAGACGCAGTCGCGCATCGACACCCCCCGCCCGTACGCCGACCTGTCCCCGGGCCGGGTGGCGGTCGCCGGGGTGGCGTGGGCCCAGCACCGTGGGATCGAGCGGGTCCAGGTACGGGTGGACGGCGGCGCCTGGCAGGAGGCGCGGCTCGGGACGTCGGACGGTGTGGACACCTGGCGCCAGTGGGTGTGGCCCTGGCAGGCCACCGCCGGGCGGCACACCCTGGAGGTCCGCGCGACGGACGGCACGGGGACCGTCCAGACGGGCACCCGCACCGGCACCGTGCCCGACGGCGCGACCGGCCGGCACCGGGTGGAGGTACACGTCCGGGCCCTGGGCTGATCCGAGAGACAGGCCCTAGCCGCGCGACAGGCGGACCGGCAGTGACTGGACGTTGTTGCTGATGAAGCTGTTCTGGTAGGGGAGTTCGGCGTCCGGGACGGCGAGGTCGAGGTCGGGGAAGCGCGTGAAGAGCCGCTCCAGGGCGATCGTGGCCTCCAGTCGGGCGAGCGGGGCCCCCGTGCAGTAGTGGGCGCCGTGGCCGAAGGCGAGGCTGCGGGCGGCAGTGGGGCGGGTGAGGTCGAAGCGGTCGGCGTCCGGGCCGTGGAAGGACGTGTCGCGGCCCGCGGCGCTGTACCCGGCGAGCACGGGGGTGCCCTGCGGGATCACGGTCCCGTCGACGGTCAGGTCGCGGGTGGGGTAGCGGAAGGGGAACCAGCTGACCGGGGTGTCCCAGCGCAGGGTCTCGTCCACCACGTCCGACCAGGTGGCCTTGCCGTCCAGGACCAGGGCGAGCTGGTCGCGGTGGGCGCACAGGGCGCGGACCGCGTTGACGATGAGGTTGAGGGTGGTCTCGTGTCCCGCGACGAGCATCAGCCGCATGGTGCCGATCAGTTCGATCTCGGTGAGCCGGTCCCCGTCGTCCTCGCGGGCGGCTATCAGCGCGCTGGTGAGGTCCTCGCCGGGGTTCGCGGCGCGGGCGGCGGCGATCGTGCCGGTCAGGGCCATGAGCTCTTGCAGGGCGGCCATCTTCTCGGCCGGGGTGAGGTCGGTGGCGATGACGACCTTGTTGGTCAGGTGGTGCAGCCGGCCCCGGTGCTCGGGGTCCACGCCCAGCAGTTCGCAGATGACGTTCATCGGGAGCGGCAGGGCGAAGTGCTCGTACAGGTCGGCGGTCCCGTCCGGGGAATCGGCCGCGGCCCGCCCGAGGTCGTCGAGGAGTTCGGTGGTGAGTTCCTCGACGCGCGGCCGCAGCCGTTCCACCTGGCGGATCGTGAAGGCCTTGCCGACGAGCCCGCGCAGGCGGCGGTGGTCGGCGTCGTCCGCGGTGTGCATGCCCTGGGCGTTGGCGAAGACGCGCAGCGGCCAGTCGGCGGGGATGGTGCCGTCGTGCAGGGCGGGGAAGTGCCGGGCGCTCTTGGCCACTTCGGGGTGGGCGAGGAACTCCTTCAGCGCGTCGTGTCCCAGGACGACCGCCCCGGGGACCCCGCCGGGGAGCACGACCTCGGCCACCGCGCCGTGCTCGGCGCGCAGCCGGGCGTTGAGGGCGTGCGGGCAGCCGCCGACGGGGTCGATCACGTGCGGGGCCGAGCCCTGCGGGACGGGTGAGATGTGGGACGACAAGCCGGTTCTCCTGACCTGATGGACGAAACTCGGTCAACAGTGCGGCCTCGGGGGTCGGTTGGACAAGCCCGTACTCACCCCGTCTCAGAACCAGTTGAGCGTGAGGGTGAAGGTGGTGCCCGCGGTGGCTCCGGTGGCATCGCTCGCGGTGGCGGTGACCTGGAAGGCGCCGCTGCCCCAGGGCTTGCCGGTGATCCGCCCGGAGGCGCTGTCGAGGGTCAACCCCCAGGGCAGTCCGGTGACGGCGTACCGGACGGGGGGTTTCCCCCCGGTGGTGGCGAGCTGAACGGTGCAGGGCTGGTTGAACTTGCACGTCTGCGGGCCGGGGTCGGTGAACTTCAGCCCGCCGGGCGTGGGAGTGGGCGTGGGGGTCGGGGTGGGCGTGGGCGTGGGCGTGGGTGTCGGCGTGGCGCCGCAGCCCGGGGTGGCCTCCGGCGGCAGGGGGATCCGCCAGATCTGGGTGTCGTTCTCCGAACCCACCAGCAGGTTCGCGCAGTCGGCGTACGTCACCGTCTCGCCCTGCGACTGGGCCGGGAGGGCGACGTCCGCGAGCTTGACCCCGGCCGTGTCGTACACGGAGGCCGTGTTGGCGCCCAGCGGACCGCCGCTGCGCAGGGTGTACGAGGCCCCCGTCGGCGAGAAGGCGCCGTCGGTGGCGAACACGGGCCCGGACCGGACCTCGGTGAGGGTGTTGACCTGCCCGGTCACCGGCGGGAGCGGAGCCTGGTAAAGCTTCCCGGCGGCTCCGATGAGCTTGCTGGCGACGTAGAGGCGGCCGGTCACGGGGTCGGCGAGCAGGGACTCGGCGTCGTGCTTGCCGTCGGCGTAGGCGAAGCGGTACGTCACGGGTGTGACCGTGGCGTTCGTGAGCTGATCGGGCTCGGCGAACCGGTGCACGGTGATCTCAGCGCGTCCGCTGAAGTTGTCACCGATGTCGCCGACGAGGATCGCCGGGCCGCCGCCCGCGTCCGTGCCGAGCGCGAGGCCTTCCCAGTCGGTGTTGCCGACACCGGCGACGGTGAGGGTGGCCAGCAGTCGGCCGGTGGCGGTGGCGCAGTCGACGGCGAAGACCTGGTTGGTGTTGCCGCTGTCGTTGACGGCGTAGAGGACCCCGGGATGTTTGCGGCTCATGGCGAGGCCGCTGAGTTCGGCGAGGCCGCCGGGGAGGGTGCACTTCCTCTCCGGCGCGAGGGCCGCGGCAGCGGCCGAGGGGGCGGCGCGGCCGGCGAAGAGGGCGGAAACGGTCGAGGGGGCAGAAACCGGCGAGGGGGTGGAGGCGGTCGAGGGGGTGGAGGCGGTCGCGGTGGCCATCCAGGCGGACGCGGGCAGGATCGTGGCGAGGGCCGCGGTGGTGAGGGCGGCGGCCCGTGGGGGTGTCAGGAGTCGGGACATGCGCACAATGTGCGGGGACATCGGTCGGCCTGCCAGACCCGATGCCCTCCCGTTCGAGCATCGTTCAATGCCGCGGGGGCATGTCCGGTCAGCGCACCGGCTCCCGGACCGGCGCCTTGTGCCCGGCCTGCGCGATGAACGCGCGGGCGGCCCGGCCGAGCGGTCGCCGGGCATGGGCGATGCCCACCGGCCGCAGCAACGGCGGTGTGAAGGAGCGGATCTCGGCCCGGCTCCCGAAGGCCCTCAGCACCACGTCCCGGTACCAGATAAGGGAACCCCGACCATCCGTCACCCCCGTCACCCAGGCGAGGCGCTCGTCGACCTCCAGCGTGGGGAGCGGCCGCACGCCCAGGCAGCTGAACATGGCCTCCATCTCGGTGCGCCGGCCGGTCCCCGGTGTGGGCAGCACCATCGGCAGCCCGTCGAGCATGCGCAGGGGCATCGGGTGGGGCAGCCGGGAGCCCTGCGGCGATATCAGCACCACCTCGCGTTCCTGGATGAAGTGGGTGGAGAGCTCCTTGTCGACGGGCAGGTCGACCAGGGCCAGTTCCGAACGCCCCTGGGTCACCTCCTCCACCAGGGCCTCCCTGCTGCCGTGCTGCTGGAGCCGGACGTCGACGGTCGGGTGCCGCGCGGTGAAGGCCGCGATCAGGTCGGTGGCCAGGTCGAGGGCGAGGGTGGGGGTGGTGACCAGGGTCAGGACCGCCCGGGCGTCCCCGCCGTGCGGGGTCCCGATGTCGTCGATGGCCTCCACCGCGTTGAGTACGGTCCGGGCCAGCCGGACGACCCGAGCCCCCTCCGGCGTGAGGTCCACCCCCCTTCCCCGGCGGGCCAGGAGCTCGACGCCGAGGTCGCGCTCCATGGCCTGCACGGCCCGGGAGAGAGCGGACTGGGCGACGAAGACCGAGGCGGCGGCCCCGGTGATGGACCGGCAGTCGGCGACGGCGACGAGGTAGCGGAGCTGCGCGAGGGTGGGGGTCATGACCGGACGGTAACCGCGTGAGGCTGTACCTGTAAGGGCTCGTCCGGTGAACAACTGGCCGCTTCCGGCGTGATGGTCATGCCCGGTCGGTGGCTACGCATGCCGGAACGGCATGCCCGCGTGGAACGCGGTACGCCGGCCCGCGCGGCGGGGGCGGGCCGGCCGGGCGGAGAACACCGCAGGCCACCGGCTCGGCCGGGGGGTGTCGGGGCCCCGTCCGGGCGGGATTTCCGGTGGCACGTGTACGTCGCGAGTGCGAAGCATCGTATTCCGCACGGCTGTTGACAGTGCAGGGCGACCACCGCACGATGCAACGCGGCATTGCGGGTGTTTGACCACGGTTCAAGCCCGTCGTACCCGCGGCGGGTTCCCCGGCCGGTGCGTGTGACCGCCACCGCACTCCCCCGTCTTTCCGCCCTGCCCCGCACCGCCGTTGCACGGCTCGCCCGCTCGCCCCGCTCGGCCGCTCGCCCCGCTCGGCCGCACGCCCCGCTCGGCACCGCGCCTGCCCGTCCGTTCTTCCGTCCCGCACTTCGCCATGTCACACAGCATTGGAAGAGGAGCGCCCGTGACCCCCCACCCGCAGCCCGCCCCCACCCGTGACCTGGTCGTCGCCGTCAGCCCCTTCGAGGAACCCCACCCGGCCGTCGTGACCGCCGCCGAACGTGCCGGCGCCCTCGGCCTGCTCGACCTCGGCCGGGACGCCGACGCCGCACGGCGCGGTTTCGCGGAGCTGGGCCACCGGCTCGCGAACGGCGAACGGTACGGGGTCCGGGTGCCGACCGGCTGCCCGCTCGGCCCCGAAGGGCTGCCCG
The DNA here is from genome assembly GCF_043201215.1 of Streptomyces sp. NPDC048331. Lineage (NCBI taxonomy): Bacteria > Bacillati > Actinomycetota > Actinomycetes > Kitasatosporales > Streptomycetaceae > Streptomyces > Streptomyces sp. NPDC048331. The sequence continues at coordinate 46,638 of NZ_JBICYT010000029.1, forward strand.
CCGCGGTGGACACCGTGCTGCTCGCCGACCCCGCCTCGCACACCCCCGGGCAGGTCGGCGCCTGGGCCGCGGCGGCCGGGCGGCCCCGGGTGTGGGCCGAGGTCACCGGCGCGGCCGAGGCCCGGACGGCCGTGGCCGCCGGGGCACACGCGCTCGTCGCCAAGGGGCACGAGGGCGGCGGCCGGGTGGGGAGCGCCACCACCTTCGTGCTGCTCCAGCAGCTCCTCGACGATCCCGCGGTACGGGTGCCCGTGCGGGCCTGCGGCGGGATCGGCCCGCACACGGCGGCCGCGGCCGTCGCTGGCGGGGCCGCCGGGGTGCTGCTCGACGTACAGCTGGCTCTGACCACGGAGGGCGAGGCCGGGCTCCCCGAGGAGGTGGCCTCCGCGCTCCGGGCGATGGACGGCTCCGAGACGCGAACGGTCGCCGGGCACCGGGTGTTCGCCCGGCCCGACCTGACCCCGCCCGAGGGGCCCGTGCACACCCTGCTCGGCGCCCGCGACCTACGGACCCAGCTGCTGCCCGTCGGGCAGGACGGCGCCTCGGCCGCCCGCCTGGCCGCGCGGTACCGGACCACCGGCGGGGTCCTGCAGGCCGTACGGGAGGCCGTCCGCGGGCACCTGGAGGCCGCCGTACGGGCCCGGCCCCTGGCGCGCCCGCTTCCCGTCGCGCAGGGCCCGATGACGCGGGTGAGCGACCAGGCGGCCTTCGCCGCGGCGGTGGCCGGCGCGGGCGGGGTCCCGTACCTGGCGCTCGCGGTGATGGAGGGCCCGGACGTACGCCGGCTGCTGGCGGAGACGACCGAGCGCCTCGGGGACCTCCCCTGGGGCGTGGGCCTGCTCGGCTTCGCCCCACCCGAGCTGCGGCAGGAGCAACTGGCGGCCGTGACCGAGGCCCGCCCGCCGTACGCGATCATCGCCGGCGGCACCCCGGCGCAGGCGGCCCCGCTGGAGGCCGCCGGGATCCGGACCCATCTGCACGTGCCCTCGCCCGGTCTGCTGGAGCGGTACCTCGCCGAGGGGGCCCGGCGGTTCGTCTTCGAGGGGCTGGAGTGCGGTGGACACGTCGGGCCGCGCGCCTCCTTCCCGCTGTGGGAGGAGCAGATCGAACGGCTCCTGGCCTGCCCCGAACCGGCTGCCCTGGACCTGCTGTTCGCGGGCGGCGTCCACGACGAACGCTCCGCCGCCATGGCGGTGGCGGCCGCGGCCCCGCTGGCCGACCGGGGCGCACGGGTCGGGGTGCTGATGGGTACCGCCTACCTGTTCACCGAGGAGGCCGTCACGGCGGGCGCGATCCTGCCCGGTTTCCAGCGTGCGGCGGTGGACTGCGCGGACACCGTGCTGCTGCGCACCGCGCCGGGACACGCCACCCGGTGCGCGGACACCCCGTACGCCGCGACGTTCGAGGCGACCCGGCAGAGGCTCACGGAGAGCGGCATCGAGCCGCGCACGGTGTGGGAGGAGCTGGAACGGCTGAATCTGGGGCGGCTTCGGATCGCCGGCAAGGGCCTGCGCAGAAACGCCGACGGGAGCGGACTGGAACCGGTCACCGAGGAACAGCAGTACGCGGACGGGCTGTTCATGCTGGGCCAGGCCGCCACCCTGCGCACGGACACCACCACGATCGCGGCGCTGCACGCACAGGTCACCGAGGGAGCCACCGCCCTGCTGGAGCGGCGGGCCCACGAGCTGGCCGACTCCGGGCCGACGGCGCGGCGACCGGCGGCCGACCCGCTCGACATCGCCATCGTCGGGATGGCCTGCGCCTATCCGGGCGCCCCCGACCTCGCCGCCTACTGGGCGATGGTCCTCGCCGGTACCGACGCCGTCACCGAGGTACCGGCCGAGCGCTGGGACCCGGCGCTCTACTACGACGCCGATCCGGCCCGGGCCGGTGAGCGCACCCCCTCCCGCTGGGGCGGCTTCCTCGACCCGGTGCCCTTCGACGCCCTCGCGCACGGCATCCCGCCCGCCTCGCTCGCCGGCATCGAGCCGGTGCAGCTGCTGGCCCTGGAGATCTCGGCGCGGGCCCTCGGGGACGCCGGCTACGGCAAGGACCGCGCCTTCGACCGCTCCCGGACCTCGGTGGTCTTCGGCGCGGAGGCCGGCACGGAGCTCGCCGGCGCCTACGGGCTGCGCGCCCTGCACCCCGCCTATCTGGGGGAGCTCCCGCCCGCCCTGGACGAGCAACTCCCGCGACTCACCGAGGACTCCTTCCCCGGGATCCTCGCCAACGTCATCGCGGGCCGGGTCGCCAACCGCCTCGACCTCGGCGGGGCGAACTGCACCGTGGACGCCGCCTGCGCCTCCTCGCTGGCCGCCCTGGACCTGGCCTGCCGCCAACTCCGGGACCACGACAGCGACATGGTCCTCTGCGGCGGCGCCGATGTACACAACGGCATCAACGACTACCTGATGTTCGCCTCCGTCCGCGCCCTGTCGCCCGGCGGCCGCTGCCGGCCCTTCGACGCGGCCGCCGACGGGATCGCGCTCGGCGAGGGCGTGGGTGCCCTCGTCCTGAAGCGGCTCGCGGACGCGGAGCGCGACGGCGACCGCGTGTACGCCGTGATCAAGGCGGTCGGCGCCGCCAGCGACGGCCGTTCCCTCGGCCTGACCGCGCCCCGGCCGGAAGGGCAGCGGCGGGCCCTGGAGCGCGCGTACGCCCGGGCGGGCATCACCCCCGCGCAGGTGGGCCTGGTCGAGGCGCACGGCACCGGCACCGTCGTCGGGGACAGCACCGAACTCTCGGTTCTGAGCGAGCTGTTCACCGCGTCCGGGGCCGAACCCGGTTCCTGTGCGCTGGGATCGGTGAAATCCCAGCTCGGGCACACCAAATGCGCGGCCGGGCTGGCCGGGCTGATCAAGGCGGCCCGGGCGGTCCACACGGGCGTGCGACCCCCGACCCTGCACATCGACACGCCCAACCCGGCCTGGCGGGCGGAGAGCAGCCCGTTCTCCTTCGACAGCGAGGCCCGGCCCTGGCCGGTGCCCGCGCAGCGGCGGATCGCCGGGGTCAGCGCCTTCGGCTTCGGCGGCACCAACTACCACGCCGTGCTCACCGGTCACGCCGGCGCGGCGGAGCCCCGGCACGGGCGGGAGGAGTGGCCGGCGGAGCTCTTCTGCTTCCGCGGCGAGGACCGGCGGGCGGCGGACCGGGCGATGGTCAGGCTGTCCGCGCGGCTGGAGGAGAACGACGCCGCCGGACGCCCGTGGGCGCTGCGCGACCTGGCGGCGGAGACGGCCGCCGGCACGGGCCCGGTCCAGGTCACGGTCGTGGCCGCCGACCTGGACGAACTGGCGGTACGCCTGGAGCAGGCCCGTGCCTTCGCCCCGGGCGCGGGAGTCCACGTACGGGAGGAGGCCGCGGACCCGGGCGAGGTGGCCTTCCTCTTCCCCGGCCAGGGCAGTCAACGCCCGCGCATGCTCGTCGACCTCATCACCGCCTTCCCCTCCCTGCGGCGACTCCTGGACCAGGCCCCGCCGCCGGTGGTGTCGACGATGTTCCCCCCGGCGGCGTTCACCGCCGAGGGCCGGGCGGCACAGCGGGCGGCGATCACCGACACCCGCGTGGCACAGCCTGCGCTCGGCCTCGCGGGGGCGGCCGCCCACCTGCTGCTCGGCGAGCTCGGCGTACGGCCGGACTGCGTGGCCGGCCATTCGTACGGGGAGCTCACCGCGCTCTGGGCGGCCGGGGCCTACGACACGGAGAGCCTGCTGCGGCTGAGCGCGCGCCGGGCCGAGGCGATCCTGGCGGCCGCCGGCGAGGATCCGGGCTCCATGGCGGCGGTGTCGGCCACACCGGGGGAGGTACGGGAGATCGCGGCCCGCGCCGGCTGCGTGGTGGCGAACCACAACGCACCCCGGCAGTGCGTGATCTCGGGCCCCACGCCGGCGGTCGCCGCGACCGTCGCGACCCTGCGCGCAGCCGGTCTCACGGCCGAACCCCTCCCCGTGGCCTGCGCCTTCCACAGCACCGTGGTCGCCGGGGCGGCGCAGAGTCTCGCGGCAGAACTGACGACGACACCCATCTCGCCGCCCCACACCCCGGTCTGGTCGAACACGACGGCGGACCGGTACCCACCGACTGCCGAAGAGGTACGAAGCCTTGCCGCGCGCCAGGTCGCGGAGCCGGTCCGGTTCGTGGAGCAGGTGGAGGCCATGTACGCGGCCGGTGTCCGGACCTTCGTGGAGGCGGGCCCCGGCCGGGTCCTCTCCGGACTGGTCGGCCGGATCCTGCACGGGCGGGCCCACACGGTGGTCGCGCTGGACGTACCGGGCGAGCACGGGCTGGTCCGGCTGGTCACCGCGCTGGCCGAACTGATGGCGGCGGGGGTTCCGGTGGAACCGCGGGCCCTGTTCCGGGGCCGCACCTCCCGTCTCCCGGAGCACGCCCCGCGCCGGCCGGGCTGGCTCGTGGACGGCCACCTGGTCCGCACCGCGGAGGGCGAGCCCGTCCCGGGCGGCCTGCGCCCGGCCCGCCGGGTGGCTCCGGTCACGCACCCGGGCGGGCGAGAAGCGGCGACGGAGAAGGGTGACCGACGCGAGGAAGCCGTACTGGAATACCTGCGCAGCACAAGCCGATTGATCGAAGCCCAACGGGACGTCCTGCTCGGCCTCCTGGGCGCCGGATCCCGCCACGGCTTTGACGGGGTCGGGAGTGTGTCGGGGCGATCCCCGCAGGACGCCGAACGCACCGCCGCCGCACATTCCGACCCCGCGCCCCGTTCGGCGCCCGAGGAGACGCCCCGGCGCGCGCCCGGCCCCGGCAAAGCCGCCCCCACCGATCCCGCCCCCGCACCGCAGGGCCCCCGCACCGCCGAGGAGGTCATGGACCTCGTCCTGGAGATCGTCCAGACCCGCACCGGATACCCCCGGGACATGCTCGACCCCGAGCTCGACCTGGAGGCGGACCTGTCCGTCGACTCCATCAAGCGGGTCGAGATCATCGGCGCCCTCGCCGACCGAATCGGCCTCCCCCAGGATCCGGCCGGCGCCGCCGCCGACTCCGCGGTCGAGGAACTGTCCCGGATCAAGACCCTGCGCGGCATCGTCGACTGGATCACGACCCACACACCCACCACACCGGAACCGGCACCCGCACCCGCACCCGCACCCGAGAGGCGGTCGACGCCGGCCCGCTTGAGTCGACTCCGGGTCGAACCGGTCCCCGCGCCCCTGCTCGACAGCGTTCCCGAAACCCTGCGCGGCCTGCGTATCGCCCTGGTCGAAGACGGCCAGGGAATCGCCCGCACCCTCGCGACCGCCCTGGAGGACATGGGCGCCGAGCCGACGATCCTGCCCTCGGCCGAGCCGGGCTTCGACGGCCTCGTCGACCTCTCGGCGCTGCGGACCACCGCCGACCCCGTGCTGCCGGAGGCCTTCCCGGGGCTGCGGGAGGCTCTGACCACCGGAACGCCACGGCTGCTGCTCGTCACCGTGCCCGGTACCCCCGGCGCCGGCCTGCACGGCTTCGCCCGCAGCGCGGCCCTCGAATTCCCCGGCACGCTGGTCCGGGCCGTGGACATCCACCCCAAGGAAGACCCGGAACGCGTCGCGGAACAGCTGGTGGCGGAACTGAGCGGCGGCGGCGAAGCCGGGAACAACACCAGCACCTCGGTCGCCTACACGGCCGAGGGCACCCGCATCACCCGCCTCCCCGTCCCGGCCCCGCTCCCGACCCCCCACACCCCCGCCGCACCCGGCACCCCCCACGACCCCCCGCCCCTGGACCACGGCGCGGTGGTCCTCCTCACCGGCGGCGCCCGCGGCATCACCGCCCGCACCGCCCTGGCGCTGGCCCGCACCACCGGCTGCCACGTGGAACTCATCGGCCGCACCCCCGAACCGCCCGCCGATGCGGACGAGTTCGACCAGGCCCAGGACCGGGTCGCGCTGCGCGCCGCGCTGATCGCGGCAGGGCTGCGCAGGCCCGCGGAGATCGAGGCGGCGGCCTCGCGCATCCTCGCCGAGCGCGAGGTACGAGCCACCCTCGCCGCTCTGCGCACCGCGGCCGCCTCCGTCCGCTACCACTGCGCGGACGTCACCGACGAGCGGGCCGTCCAGGCCGTCGTGGCCGACGTACGGGCACGCCACGGACGCCTCGACGGCATCGTGCACGGCGCCGGCGTACTGCGGGACGGCCTGCTGCGTGACAAGGGACCGGCGGACTTCGCCGCCGTGTTCACCACGAAGGTGACCGGGGCCCGCCACCTGGCCGCCGCGGCGGCCGAGCACGGGGACGGGCCCCCGCCCCGCTTCCTCGCCCTGTTCGGGAGCGTCGCCGGGGTGTACGGGAACCGTGGCCAGTGCGACTACGCCGCGGCCAACGACGCCCTCGACGGCCTCGCGCACGCCTGGGCGGAGTCCTTCCCGGGCCGGGTGCTGTCCGTCGACTGGGGCCCCTGGGCGGCGGAGGCGGGCGGAATGGTCACCCCCGAGTTGGCACGCGCCTACGTCCGGCGCGGGATCCCGCTCATCGATCCGGACGCGGGAACCGCCGCGTTCCTCGACGAACTGGCGTACGGCAGCGACGTACAAGTGGTCCTGATGGCGCGGCAGGAGGGCCGGGACGATGCGTGACGCGGAGCGGCGCGGCCCGCGCCCGACCGATGCCGCGATCGTCGGGATGGGCGCGGTGTTCCCGGGGGCCGCCGACCTGGCCGCGTACCGGCGCAATCTGCTCGCCGGTACGGACTGCATCGGCGAGGTCCCGCCGGGCCGTTGGGACCCCGAGGTGTACTACGACCCGCGCGGCGCGGCCGGACCGGTGGCGGGCGACCGGTTCTACTGTCGGCGCGGCGGCTTCATCGACGGTCTCGCCGCCTTCGACCCGACCCGGTTCGGGATCATGCCGGCCGCCGTGGAGGGGGCCGAGCCGGACCAGATGCTGGCCCTGCACGCGACGGCCGAGGCGATCGCCGACGCGGGTGGCGAGGCCCGGCTGCCCGCCGACCGGTCGCGGATCGGGGTGGTGCTGGGGCGCGGCGGGTTCATGGGGGTGGCCACCGCCCGACTCGATCAACGGGTGCGTACGGCACACCAGTTGGCGCAGACCTTGCGCGAGCTGGCGCCGGAGCTGGGTGAGCGGCGGATCGCGGAGGTCCGGTCCGCGTTCCAGGACGCGCTGGGGCCGGAGCGGCCGGACGCGTCGATCGGGCTGGTGCCGAGCTTCACCGCCGCCCGGACCGCGAACCGGCTGGACCTGAGAGGGCCCGCCTACACCCTGGACGCGGCCTGCGCCTCCTCCCTGCTGGCGGTGGACCAGGCGGTGGGGCTGCTGGCGGCCGGCCGCTGCGACGCGGTGGTCGCCGGGGCGGCCCACCACTGCCACATCGCGACGCTGTGGAGCGTGTTCACGCAGCTGCGGGCGCTCAGCCCCAGCGAGCACATCCGGCCGTTCGACCGCCGGGCCGACGGGACCCTGCTCTCCGAGGGCACCGGGGTGGTGCTGCTGAAGCGGCTGGCGGACGCCGAGCGGGACGGCGACCGCGTGTACGCGGTGATCCGTGGGACGGGCGTGGCCGGGGACGGCCGTGCGGCGAGCCTGATGAGCCCGCTGGTGGCGGGCCAGGTGCAGGCTCTGGAGCGGGCCTGGCGGGAGGCGGGCCTGGATCCGCGGGCGCCGGGCGCGCTGGGGCTGCTGGAGGCACACGGCACGGGCACCCCGGTCGGGGACACCGCCGAACTGGACACCCTGGCACAGGTGTTCGGCCCGCCCGGGCCGGGCAGCGGACCCGAGGTCGGCTTCGGCTCGGTGAAGTCGATGCTCGGGCACACCATGCAGGCCTCGGGCATGGCCGGGCTGATCAAGGCGGCGCTGGCGGTGTACGAGGGGGTTCTGCCGCCGACGCTGCACATGGAGGAGCCGCACCCGGACCTGGTCCGGACCCGGATGCGGCCGGTGGGCGCGGCGGAGCCGTGGGAGCGTGGTCCGCAGCCGCGCCGGGCCGGGGTCAACGCGTTCGGCTTCGGCGGGATCAACGCCCATGTGGTGCTGGAGGAGGCTCCGACGGCCTCGCGCCCGACGCCTGCCCCCGCGCCTGCTCCCGCTCCGATCCCCGGACCGGGCCGCGGGGCCCCGGTGCGGCGCTTCCTGCCGCTGGGAGCCGCGGCCGCGCCGGTCGGTCCGGCCGCGGGGGGCGACGTACTCCTGATCGGTGCGGACACCCCGGCGCAGCTGTCGGCCCGGCTGGCGTCCGCCGCCCCGGTGTCGGGCGGCGACGGGCCCTGCCGGGTCGCGGTGGTCGGGCCCACGCCCCAGCGGCTCGCGCTGGCCGCCAAGGTGGTGGCGCGCGGCCGGCCCTGGCGGGGGCGCGGGGACGTGTGGTTCACCCCGGAGCCGCTGGGCGGCCGGCTGGCGTTCCTGTTCCCGGGTCTCGAGCCGGAGTTCGCGCCCGTGCTGGACGATGTGGCGGAGCGGCTCGGGTCGGCGACGCCCCGGTTGACCCGGGGCGCGTCCCTCGTGGAGCGAGCCCTCGACGCGATCGCGACCGGCCGGTTCTTCGCCCGCGTCCTGCCCGAACTGGGCGTCGAGGCCGATGTGCTGGCGGGCCACAGCCTGGGCGAGTGGGCGGCGATGGTGGCCGCCGGCATGTATCCGCAGGAGACGGCCGACACCTTCCTCGACTCGTTGCAGCCCGACGATCTCCGGGTCCCCGATCTCGTGTACGCGGCGCTCGGGTGCGGAGCGGCGCGGGCGCGGGCCGCGCTCCACGACCTGGACCGGGTGGTGGTCAGCCACGACAACTGCCCGCACCAGTCGGTGATCTGCGGGGAGCCGGCCCAGGTGGCCACCGTCGTCGGGCGGTTGCGCGGGGACGGGGTGCTCGGCCAGGAGCTGCCGTTCCGTTCGGGTTTCCACACCCCGATGTGGGAGCCGTATCTCGGGCAGGTCCGGGCCGCCTTCGGGCGGCTGCCGCTGCGGCCGGCGGGGCTCCCGGTGTGGTCGGCCACCACGTGTGCGCCGTTCCCGTCCGCGCCGCGGGACGTGCGGGACCTGGTCGTACGGCATCTGCTGGAGCCGGTCCGCTTCCGTGAGTTGACCGTGCGGCTGTACGAGGACGAGGGGGTGCGTGGCTTCGTCACGCTGGGTCCGGGCAGTCTGCCGGGCTTCGTCGAGGACACCCTGCGCGAGCGCCCGCACCTCTCGGTCTCCACCTCCTCCCCGCGCCTGGCGGGCCTGGCGGCGCTGCGCCGCACCTGCGCCGCGCTCTGGGCCGAGGGGTACGCGCCCCGGTGGGACCGGCTGGCCGCGGTGGCCCCCGTGCCGTCGCCGGCACCGGCGGCCCCCGCACCGGCACCGGTGCGCCCCGCCGGGCGCGCGATGCCGCTGGACCTCGGGTCCCCGCTGGTCCGTCTCGGCGAGCCGGCCCGGGCCGCGCTCGTCGGTCTCCTGGCACCGGCACCGTCCACCGCGACAACGGCCTCGGCGGCCGGACCCGCGGGCGACCGGCCGGTGCTGCTGTCCGCCCTGGACGCGGTGCTGGCCGACGCCGGCTCGGCCGCCCGGGCCGTGACCGAGGCCTGGTCGACGGGAGTCCCGGAACCGGCGGCGGCCGCTGCCCCGCCCTCGCCCCCGGCTCCGGCTCCGGCTCCGGGACGTCGCACCCTGCGGCTGTCCCTCGCCGCGCTCCCCTACGTACGCGACCACTGCGTGTATCTCCAGCCCGACGACTGGCCGGAGGACTCCGACCGGTTCCCCGTCGTGCCCATGACCACCATGCTGGAGCTGGCCGCCGACGCCGCCCGACGGCACGCCCCAGCCGGTCTCGTCGTCATCGGCTACGAGGAGGTCCGGGCCCTGCGGTGGCTCGCGGTCGAGCCGGCCGTCGACGTCGAGGTCACCGTCCGCGGTGACGGGCCCGGCCGGATGCGGGTCGCCCTCGGCGCGTACGCCTCGGTGGTCGTGCTGCTCGGCGAGCGCTACGGGGAGCCGCCCGCGCCCGACGGTACGCCGCTGCGCGAGCCCGGGCCCGCCCCGGTCAGCGCCGCGGCCCTGTACCGGGACCGGTGGATGTTCCACGGCCCGCGCTTCGCCGGGGTCCACGAGGTGCGGTCCGTCGGCTCGGACGGCATCCACGGGGTCCTGCGCGCGCTGCCCGACCCGGGCGCGCTGCTCGACGCCGCCGGGCAGCTCTTCGGGCACTGGATGCAGCTGCGCCTGCCGGTCGACCGGCTGGTGTTCCCGGCCACCGTGGACCGCATCCGGTTCTACGGGCCCCCGCCCGCCGCACGGGAGCTGGTGACGGCCACGGCCCGGATCCGTGCCGTGCAGGACGTCACCGTGCGCGGCGACATCGAGCTGCGCGGCGCGGGCGGTGGGGTGTGGGCCCGGATCGAGGGGTGGACGTACCGCCGCTTCGGCGCCGACGAGCGGGTCTGGCCGATGAAGTTCACCCCGGAGGTGTGCGGGATCGGCGAGCCCCGGCCCGAGGGCTGGTGCCTGGCCCGGCGCCGCTGGAACGATCCCGCCTCCCAGGAGCTGGTGATGCGCCGCTACCTCGGCGCCGCCGAACGGGCTGCCTACGAGGGGCTGTCGCCGCGCGCCCGGGCGCCCTGGCTGCTGGGCCGGATCGCGGCCAAGGACGCGCTGCGGCAGCTGCTGTGGGACGGCGGGGCCGGGCCGGTGTTCCCGGCAGAGGTGCCGATCGGCAACGACCGGGCGGGGCGCCCGCTGGCCGAGTCCCCGCTGACCGCCGACTTCCGGCTGTCGATCGCCCACAAGGACCGGATCGCGGTCGCCCTCGCCGACCGGGCCCGGCCGGTCGGCATCGATGTGGAGCAGGTGACGGCGGACCCGGACGCGCTGATCCGGATCGCCCTGGGGCCGGCCGAACTCCGCCTGGCCGAGGGGCTGGCCGCGCGTGAGGGCACCGGCCTGGCCGCCGCGCTCACCGCCCTGTGGTGTGCCAAGGAGGCGGCGGCCAAGGCGGCCGGCGGCGGGCTGGGCGGCCGGCCGCGGGACTGGCGGGTGGCAGGGGACCCGGATTCCGGCGCGCTGCTCGTGACCTCGCCCGAGGGGGACCCGTACCCGATCCGCACCACACCGCTCACCGCACCTCTCACGGCACCCCTCGCCGCATCGCTCACCACACCACCCACGGACACCGTGCCCGCCCACGTCGTCGCCTGGACCGACCACCTCGCGGCGCCCTCCCCCGTACCCGTCCCCCTTCCCCTCACGGAGGCCCGTCATGGCAACTGACATCCTCGCCGAGATCACCGGCATGCTCGTGGAGATCGTCGGCGACGAGTACCTGCTCGCGGAGGAGATCACGATGAAGACGACCTTCAACGAGGATCTCGCCCTGGAAAGCATCGAGTTCGTCGCCCTCGCCGAACTGCTCCACCATCGCTACGGCGCCGAGGTGGACCTGATGGGCTTCCTCGCCGAGAAGGACATGGACGCCATCCTGGCCATGTCGGTGGGCGAACTCGTCACCCACATCGGCCGGATCACCCACACCTCCCTGGCCCGGGCCGCCGCGGGGTCCTCCCCGACGTCGGCCGGCTGAGCCGGTCATGGCCTTCGTCCACGCGGGCTCCCTCCGCTTCCACGTCCAGCGGCTCCCGGCCACCGCCGGCGCCGCCGCCCCCGATCGGCCCGTCGTGGTGTTCCTGCACGGGCTGGTGGTCGACAACCTGTCGTCCTTCTACTGCCCCTTGGCCGTGCCGGTGGCCCGGTCCGGCCACGAGGTGGTCCTCTACGACCTGCGCGGCCACGGCCGCACCGAACGTCCCGGGTCCGGCTACGACAGCCGCAGCGCCGTACGGGACCTCTTCGCCCTGCTCGGCGCGCTGGACCTCGGGCGACGACCGGTCCACCTGGTCGGCAACAGCTACGGCGGGACCCTCGCCCTGCACGCCGCCCTGGCCCGGCCCGACCTGGTCACCGGGCTCACCCTCCTCGAACCGCCGCTCGGCGGCGCCTGGGTGGAGAACATGGTGGACACCCTGTCGGCCGCCGCGCTGAGCCTGGAGGACAGTACGGTCCCGACCGAGCTGCTCACCCTGCGGCTGCGCAAGGCCGCCAACCTGACGGCCATCGCCGACGCCCTGCTCAACCGCACCACGCTCATCGACGACATCGCGGCGAGCCGTGTCTTCACCGCGGCGGAATACGCCCGGCTGCGCTGCCCGGTCCTGGTCGTCTGCGGCGAACACTCCGAACTGCTGCCGGGCGGCCGGGAACTGGCGCACCACGCCCCGCACGGCGTGCTGCGGATCCTGCCGGATCTGGGGCACGACGTCCTGAAGGAGACCAGCGGTGTCCTACGGGAGACCGTGCTCGCCCATCTCGACGCGACGGCCGAAGCGACGGCCGGTACGACCGCCGGTGCGACGGCCGGCGTGGCGACGGCGGCATGGCCGCGGGCGGGAGCGCTGGTCCCGTGAGGGTGCTGTTCACCGTGCCGCCGCTGGCGGGGCACGTCAATCCGACCGTGGCCGTCGGGGCCGAACTGGTCGCCCGGGGGCATGAGATCGCCTGGACCGGACCGCCCTCGGCGCTGGCCCGGCTCCTGCCCGCGCAGGCCCGGATCCTGCCCGCCGGGGAGGAACTGGGCGCCGGCGGGTACGCGGCGCTGCACGACAGCTGGCGCGATCTGCGGGGGGTCGGCGCACTGCGGTTCCTGTGGGAGGAGGCACTGGTGCCGCTGGCCCGGGCGATGGTGCCGGGGGTCGCCCGGGCCGTCCGTGCCTTCGGGCCGGACGTGCTGGTCGCCGACCAGCAGGCTTTGGCCGGGCCGCTGGCGGCCCGGCGGCTCGGTGTCCCGTGGGTGACGTCGGCCAGCACCTCGGCCGAGCTGACCCGGCCCTTCGCGGACTTCCCGAAGGTCGGGGAGTGGGTGGCCGGGCAGATCTCGGGCCTGCTCGCCGAGTTCGGCGCCGCCCGGGATCCGGTGAGGGGGGCGGGCTGGGACCCGCGCTTCTCCGAGCGGCTGGTGCTGGTCTTCTCCACGCCCGAACTCGTGGGCACGGCAGCGGACTTCCCGCCCCACTACGCCTTCGTGGGACCGGCCTTCGGGGCCCGTCCGGCAGCGCCCGGATTCCCCTGGCAGCGGCTGGACCCGGCGCGGCGACGGGTGCTGGTGTCCCTGGGCACCCTCAACCAGGCGGCCGGGGCCCGGTTCTACGGGGCGGTGCTGGGCGCCGCCGAACGGCTGGCCGACCAGGTCCAGTTCGTCCTGGCGGCGCCCGCCGCCCTGATCGGGGACGTACCGGACCACATGCTGCTCCAGGAGAGCGTCCCGCAGCTGGAGCTGCTGCCGCACCTGGACGCTGTGGTGTGCCACGCGGGCCACAACACGGTCTGCGAGGCCCTCGCGCACGGGCTGCCGCTGGTCGTCGCCCCGATCCGGGACGACCAGCCCATCGTGGCCCGGCAGGTGACCCTGGCCGGGGCCGGCGTCCGGGTGCGGTTCGGCCGGACCCGGGCCGAGGAACTGCGAGACGCGCTCACCGCCGTGCTGGACGACCCCGGCCCCCGCCGGGCCGCCCGCCGGATCCAGGCCTCATTCGCCGCGGCGGGCGGGGCCGCCGCCGCGGCCGACCGGTTGGAGAAACTGCTATGACGCCTCCCCCGCTCCCCCGGGTCCCCTGGACCTCCGTCCTGTTACTGGCCGCCCTCGGCGCGGGCACCGTGCGCGCCAGGCGCCGGCTGCGGGCGATCCCGGTACTGCCGCCGACCCCGCCCGCGGCGGCCGGGGTGCCGCGCGCCGCCGGGTGGCGGCTGCTCACCGCCCGGGGGGTCGAGCCGGACCCGGCCACCTTCCTCACCGCCTGCGCGTACGCCGAGGCGGAGGGCCTGCGGGTGCTCGACCTGCTGCCCGCCGACCTGCCGGCCGAGCGGGCGCTGGGGCTGCTGCGGCTGGTCGACCCGGCCCGGTACCGGCAGGACCGGCTCGCCGCGGGCCGGGGTGCCGGGTTCGCCGTGCTCGTCACCGAGGAGGTGCTGGCCCGGGCCGAGGTGGATCCGGGTGGACCGCGCCCGGGTCCGGCGGAACTCCTGGCGCTGACCCGCCGGTTGAAGGAGTACGCCGCCGACGCCACGGGGCTGGCCATCGCCCCCGGTCTCACCTGTGGCGGGGTCGGGGATCCCGGGGGGCCGGCGCGGGCCGCCGAGTTGCGGGCCCAGGGGCTGCCGCCGGGGGCGCTGGCCGCCGCGCAGCTCGGCGGGCTGGCGCTGCTGGCGGGGGTCGCCGCGCGTCAGGGCCCGTGGGGCGCCGCCGCGGCCGGGCTGTACTGGCTCCAGCCGTCCCTGGTCCTCGGCGGTCGGCGCTCTCCGCTGCGGCCGGCCGGCCTGGGTCGGGCCACGGCGGCCCGGCCGGTGCGCTCCCTCGCCGCGGGCCTGCGTACGGCCGCGGCCGCCGGCCGGGACACCCCGTCGGACGGTGCGGCGGAGGCCGCGCGGGCAGCCGCGTACCGGGCGGACCTGGTGGCGGGCGTCGACCGGTTCCTCGAACCGCGCCGGGCGAACTGCCCGTGGTGCGGCTCCGACCGGCTCTCCGTCCAGGTCCGGGTGCCGGACCTGCTCCAGGGCAAGCCGGGCCGGTTCACGCTGGAGCGGTGCGGGGAGTGCCGGCACGTCTTCCAGAACCCCCGACTGACCCTGGAGGGGCTGGAGTTCTACTACCGGGACTTCTACGACGGGCGCGGCGGCGAGGGCACCGGCGTCGTCTTCGGCACTCAGGGCGCCGCCTACCGGGGGCGCGCCGAGATGCTCCTCCCGCACGCCGACCCGGCGTCCTGGCTCGATGTCGGCACCGGGCACGGCCACTTCTGCAACGCGGCGCGCGAAGTCTGGCCGCGGACCCGGTTCGACGGGCTCGACATGGGCGAGGGGGTGCGCGAGGCGGAGCGGCGCGGCTGGGTGGAGACCGGATACCTGGGCCAGTTCCCGGAGTTCGCCTCGAAGCTGGCGGGCCAGTACGAGGTGGTCAGCATGTACCACTACCTGGAGCACACCCGGGAGCCGCTCGCCGAGTTGGACGCGGCGGCCACCGTCCTGGCCCCCGGCGGGTTGCTGGCCATCGAGCTGCCCGATCCGGAGTCGCGGATGGCCCGGCTCGTCGGGCCGTTCTGGCTGCCCTGGTTCCAGCCCCAGCACCAGCACCTGATGCCCGCGGCCAATCTGCGCGAGGCGCTGGCCGACCGGGGGTTCACCGTGGTGGCCGAGGAGCACGGACCGGCCCACCAGGGCAATGACTTCTTCGGCGCGGTGGCCCTCGCGGCGACGCGGCTGTCCCCGGATCCGGACCGGCCGTGGGGCCCGGGGTCGACTCCGCGTGCCCGGCTGCTCGCCCACGCCGTACGGGTGGTCGCGCTGCCGTGCTTCGCCGCCGCGGCGGCGTTCGACGCGGTGCGCGCGGCGGCGGCCCGGCGTACGGACGGCGGGAACGCCTACCGGATGCTGGCCCGCAAGGACATGCCGTGACGGGCGCGGAACCGGTCGGTGTCGCGGTGAGGTCCGGGGCCGGCGGTGGTACCGGGGCCGAGCCCGGACCCACCCCCGCCGGCGCCCGCGGCACCGGCACCGCCGACCGAGCCGGGGGCGACCTGGCCCGGCGGGCGACGGCCGATCCGCTGTACCGCCTCGTCGCCTACGCCCTGGAGGCCGCGCACGGACGGCCCCCGGCCGCCGTGTGGAGCGCCCCGTACGCCTTCCACCTGGGCTCCCCCGGGCTGGTCGCGGCGGCCGGCTGGCCCACGGCGGCCGCCGCGGCCCCGCGTAGGGACGGGCTGGTGCGGCTCAGCTCCCTCGGCCATCCGGCGGACAGCTGCGATCTGCCGCTGACCCTGTCCGGGCCGCCGCCCGCCGCCCCCGCCTGGGCGGTCCGGCCGTACGCCGTGCTACGGGCGCTGGCCCGGGCCGGGTACGGCCTCGGCGGGACCGACCTGCACGTACAGGGCTCGCTGACGGGTGCGGCCGGGCTGGCCACGGCGGAGCCGTCGGACTGCGCCGTGGCGCTGGCGGTGGCCGACGTCCACACGGCGGCGGGTGCGCGACCGGACCGCGAGCGGCTGGCCCGGCTGCTGGCCGGAGCACTCCCGGACGGGGACGACGGACTGCGCCGGGCGGTGCTCTTCGCCCGGGCCGGCCGGGCCCTGCTGCTGAGCGCGCGGCCCGGGCGGCGCCGGCGCCACGTCGCCTTCGACCCGGCGGCCTCGGGAGCGCGGCTGGTACTGGTCGCCGTACGCGGGGAGGCGGCGGACCGACCGCGGGAACTGGCGCGGGCCGTCGCCTGCGCCCGCCGGGCCGGGGCACTGAGCGCCTGGCCTCCCGGGCCGGGGCCAGAGCCGGGGCGGAGCGTGCTGGTGCTGCTCCCCGCGTCCCGGACGGCGGCGGTGCGGGCCGCGGTGGCGGAGGACTTCCGCGACCGGGGGCGGCCCGTACCGCGGTTCCTGAACATCGCCGTGGCCGGTGCGGCCCGGCGCGAGGAATGAGCACGCCCCGGGGCCTGACCCGGACGACACCGAGGAGGACGACACCCATGCCCACCCTTCGACCCTCACCGACGGCGCGCGCGAGACGCGGGGCCCGATGGCCGGCGCTCGTGGCCGGGATCGGCGCGCTCGGCCTGCTGGGCGCCTTCACCGTGGCCAACTCCCAGGCCGCCGTGCCCGGTTCCGTGCCTGCGCCGGCCGCGGCCGCCGCGCTGCCCACCTACGACCACGTGGTGGTCGTCGTGTACGAGAACAAGCAGTACGGGGAGATCATCGGCAGCGCGAACGCCCCGTACATCAACCAGTTGGCGAACGGCGGCGC
This sequence comes from Streptomyces sp. NPDC048331, assembly GCF_043201215.1. Classification (NCBI taxonomy): domain Bacteria; kingdom Bacillati; phylum Actinomycetota; class Actinomycetes; order Kitasatosporales; family Streptomycetaceae; genus Streptomyces; species Streptomyces sp. NPDC048331. The sequence continues at coordinate 63,402 of NZ_JBICYT010000029.1, forward strand.
GAGCCTGACCGGGATGAAGGCGCTGACCCACCCCAGCCAGCCGAACTACTTCAACCTCTTCTCCGGCGCCACCCAGGGCATCACGGGCGACGGTTGCTACACCCCGCAGTCGATGTCGGCGCCGAACCTCGGCCAGGAGCTGATCGCGGCCGGCAAGACCTTCGCGACGTACAACGAGGATCTCCCGAGCGAGGGGTCCACGGCCTGCACGAACGGCCAGTACGCGCAGAAGCACAACCCGTGGTTCGCCTTCAAGAACGTACCGCTGAACACGGGCAAGACGTGGGCGCAGTTCCCCCGGAACGACTTCGCGGCCCTGCCGAGCCTCTCCTTCGTGGTCCCCAACCAGTGCAACGACATGCACTCGTGCTCGGTGGGCACGGGTGACACCTGGACCCGGAACAACCTCGACGCCTACGCGCAGTGGGCGAAGGCCAACAACAGCCTGCTGGTGCTGACCTGGGACGAGGACAACTACCTGGGCTCGAACCAGATCGCCACCGTCTTCCACGGCGCGAAGGTCAAGACGGGCCGGTACGCGACGGCCTTCAACCACCACCATCTGCTGCGGACCTTCGAGGACCTCTTCGGGACGGCGACGCACGCGGGCAACGCGGCGAACGTCGCGCCGATCACCGAGGTGTTCGACACCTCGACGAACCCGACACCCACCCCGACCCCGACCCCGACCCCGACACCGACCCCCACCCCCACGCCGACCTCGGGCGGTCTGCAGCTGGCCAGTCCCGGCCCGCAGACCTGCAAGTTCAACCAGTCCTGCACCATCCAGCTCACCGCCACCGGCGGCAGACCTCCGGTCCGGTACGCGGCCACCGGCCTGCCCTGGGGCCTGAGCGTCGACGCCGGCACCGGCCGGATCAGCGGCAAACCGTGGGGCAGCGGCACGGTCCAGATCACGGCGACCGCGACCGACTCCACGGGCACCACCGTCACCGCCGCGTTCCCGCTCACCGTCAACTGGTTCTGACCGGCCGATCCTGGAGGCATCCGTGTACCTGTCGACCAGCCGGGCCTCGGACATCGCGTCCGGGGACGCCCCCGCCCCGAAGGGCCCGCTGCGGGCCGTCCCCGGCACGGTGTTCGCCCTCGGGCTGGTCAGCCTGGTCACGGACGTCTCCGCCGAGATGGTCACCGCCGTCCTGCCGTTGTACCTGATGGCCGGTCTCGGCATGTCCCCGCTCGCGTTCGGCGCCCTGGACGGTCTGCACCAGGGCGCCACCGCGGTACTGCGCCTCGCCGGCGGGCGGATCGCCGACCGCACCCGGCGCCACAAGCTCGTCGCGGGCACCGGATACGCGCTGTCCGCCGCCTGCAAGGCGGCCCTGCTCGCCGTCGCCACCCCCTGGTCGGTGGCGGCGGTGCTCGCCGCCGACCGGACCGGCAAGGGCCTGCGCACCGCCCCGCGCGATGCGCTGATCTCGCTATCGGTCCCGCCGGGCGAACAGGGCCGGGCCTTCGGGGTGCACCGCGCGTTGGACACGGCGGGCGCCCTGCTGGGGCCGCCGGCCGCGTTCGGGGTGCTGTGGGTGGCGGTGGACGGCTACGAGGCCGTGTTCACCGTGAGCTGCTGCGTCGCCGTCCTGGGCGTGGTGCTGCTGGCCCTGTTCGTCCGGGAGGCTCCGGCGGCCGGCTCGGCCCCGGCCCGGGCGGCGCGCCCCGCCCCGCCCCCGGTACGGACCCTGCTGTGCCTGCCCGGCCTGCGGGGGCTCTGTCTGACCGCGGCCGTGCTCGGCCTGTTCACGGTCGGCGACGCCTTCCTCTACCTGCTGCTCCAGCGCCGGCTGGACCTGTCGGCCGCGTACTTCCCGCTGCTGCCCGGCGGCACGGCGGCCGTGTTCCTGCCGGCCGCGCTGCCGGTGGGCCGGCTCGCCGACCGGCTGGGCCGACGTCGGGTCTTCCTCGGCGGGCACGTGCTGCTGCTCGGCGCCTTCCTGCTGCTCCTGGCGCCGGTACCGGCCGGGGCGCCCCTGGTCGTCGGTGTGCTCGTGGCGCTCGGCCTGTTCTACGCGGCCACCGACGGGGTACTGATGGCCGCCGCGGGGCCGCTGCTGCCCGCCGGGCTGCGCACGACCGGGCTCGCGGTGCTGCAGACCTCCCAGGCGCTGGCCCGGTTCGCGGGCTCCCTCCTGTTCGGTTCCACCTGGACCCTGTGGGGGCCGGGCGCGGCGCTGGGGCTGGCGGCGGCGGGGCTGCTGCTGTCGCTGGTGGGGGTCGCCGTGTTCGGCGGGGCCCGGGCGAGGCGACCGTCGTAGGGTCGGGCCATGCCGGAAACACAGCGAACTCTCGAAGGCAAGGTGGCCCTGGTGGCCGGGGCGACGCGCGGCGCCGGCCGGGGCATCGCGGTCCAGTTGGGCGCGCGGGGTGCGACCGTGTACGTGTCGGGGCGCAGCACCCGGGGCAGGCGCTCTGAGTACGACCGGCCCGAGACGATCGAGGAGACGGCCGAGCTGGTCACTGCGGCGGGCGGCCGCGGCATCGCGGTGGTCGCGGACCATCTGGTGCCGGCGGAGGTCGAGGCCCTGGTGGGGCGGATCGACGCGGAACAGGGTCGGCTGGACGTGCTGGTCAACGACATCTGGGGCGGCGAGCTGCTCTTCGAGTGGGAGAGCACGGTCTGGGAGCACGACCTGGACAAGGGATTGCGGCTGCTGCGGCTGGCCGTGGAGACCCATGCCGTCACCAGCCACTTCGCGGTGCCGTTGCTGCTGCGCGAGCCGGGCGGGCTGGTGGTGGAGATGACGGACGGCACCGCCGAGTACAACGCGGCCAACTACCGGGTGTCGTTCTTCTACGACATCGCGAAGTCCTCTGTGCTGCGGATGGCGTTCGCGCTGGGGCACGAGCTGGGGCCGCGTGGGGCGACGGCGGTGGCGCTGACCCCGGGCTGGCTGCGGTCGGAGATGATGCTGGACACCTTCGGTGTGACGGAGGCGAACTGGCGGGACGCCCTCACGAAGGTCCCGCACTTCGCGATCTCCGAGACCCCGTCGTTCGTGGGCCGGGCGGTCGCTGCGCTCGCCGCGGATCCGGAGGTGGCCCGCTGGAACGGCGCGTCCCTCTCCAGCGGGCAGCTCGCGCAGGTGTACGGCTTCACGGACCTGGACGGCAGCCGGCCCGACTGCTGGCGCTACATGGTCGAGGTCCAGGACCCGGACCGCCCGGCGGACACCACGGGTTATCGCTGAGGGGTCCGGGCCTTCACCGCGTCGGGCGTGAGTCGATCAGGCGGGCCAGGCCGTCCAGGACGCACCGGAGGCCGAAGCTCCAGAGGGTCTGCGGGTGGTATCCGGCGACCGTGGCGCCCACGCGGCCGGCGAGCGGGTAGCGCTCGGGGTCCAGCGCCCGTCCCAGGAAGGGCTCGCTGACGGCCCACCAGTCCTCCTGGCTCTGGCGGCTGTTGTGCGCCGCGTCGTCGGCGACCCCCAGGGCGTGCGCGTGGACGAAGCCGAGGAGGTGGGTCAGGCCCGCGTCCATCTCGACGTCGGTGAGGCCGATGGCGTCGAAGGCGGCCAGTTCGTACTCGTACTTCCCGATGACCCCGGGCCCCAGTGGCGGGCGGGTGATCGCCAGGTCCGCGATCCAGGGGTGGCGGGCGAGCAGGTCCCGATTGTCCTCGGCCACGTGGGTGACCTTGGTCTGCCACGGGTCGCGCGCGTCGGGCGGCCGGCGTTCCATCCGCGCGTACGCCTCGTCCAGCATGAGGTCGAGCAGTTCGGCCTTGCCGGGAACGTACGTGTAGAGGGTCATGGGTGTCACGGCCAGCCGTTGGGCCAGTGCCCGCATGGTGAGCGCGGCCAGACCGGCCTCGTCGGCGAGCTCGGTCGCCGCCCGGACCACGGCGTCGACGGTGAGGCCCTGTCGCGGGCCGCGGCGGCCGGGCGGAGCCGGCGGCTGTCCCCGATCCCGCCAGAGCAGCTCCAGCGTGCGGGCGGGGTCGCCCGCCCCACTGCGGTCCTTCGCCATGGGTGGTCCTCCGATGCTGCGCGGCAAATAACTCACTACACCGTATAGAGTACAGTGTATAAAGTAAGCTCGAAACACCGCCACGCGAGGAGTTCCGTGCAGATCGCCGCCGACAGCCATCAGGTCATCCAGGTCCGCGGAGCGCGGGAGAACAACCTGACCGACATCTCCCTCGACATCCCCAAGCGCCGACTCACCGTCTTCACCGGCGTCTCCGGCTCCGGCAAGTCCTCCCTCGTCTTCGGCACCATCGCCGCCGAGTCGCAGCGGATGATCAACGAGACGTACACCGCCTTCATCCAGTCCTTCCTGCCGAGCCAGGGCAGGCCCGACGTGGACGGGCTGCACAACCTGAGCGCCGCCATCGTCGTCGACCAGGAGCGGATGGGCGCCAACTCCCGTTCCACGGTCGGTACCGCCACCGACGCCTCCACCATGTTGCGCATCGTCTTCTCCCGCCTCGGAGCCCCGCGCATCGGCGCGTCCACCGCCTTCAGCTTCAACTCCCCGGACGGCATGTGCCCGCACTGCGAGGGCATCGGACAGGTCTCCGACATCGACGTCGACCAGCTGGTGGACCGTGAACTCTCCCTCAACGAGGGGGCGATCAGCGTCCCCGGCTTCGCCGTGGACACCTGGTACTGGCAGAACATGGTCAACTCCGGCTTCTACTCCGCCGACGTCAAGCTCAAGGACTTCACCGAGCAGGAGTGGGCCGACTTCCTGCACATGGGCCCGGTGAAGGTGAAGTCCGGCTCCGCCAACTACACCTACGAGGGTCTGGTCACGAAGATCCGGCGGACGTACCTGTCCAAGGACCGCGAGGCGATGCAGGCCCACATCAGGGCCTTCGTCGACCGCGCCGTGGGGTTCACCGACTGCCCCGACTGCGGCGGCACGCGCCTGTCCGCGGCGGCGCTGTCCTCGCGCGTCCACGGGATGAACATCGCCGAATGCTCCGCGATGCAGATCAGCGACCTGGCCTCGTTCGTCCGCCGGATCGAGGACCCCGGCGTGGCCCCGCTCCTCGCCGGCCTGCGGGATCTGCTCGACTCCCTCGTCGAGATCGGCCTGGGGTACCTCAGCCTGGACCGCCCCTCCGGCACCCTGTCGGGCGGCGAGGCCCAGCGGGTCAAGATGGTGCGACACCTGGGGTCCTCGCTCACGGACGTCACGTACGTCTTCGACGAGCCGACCACCGGCCTGCACCCGCACGACATCCGCCGCATGAACGACCTCCTGCTGCAGCTGCGCGACAAGGGCAACACCGTGCTGGTCGTGGAGCACAAGCCCGAGGTCATCGCGATCGCCGACCACGTCGTCGACCTCGGTCCGGGCGCGGGCACGGCCGGCGGGCGGCTCTGCTACACCGGGGACGTGGCCGGGCTGCGCGCCTCCGGAACCCTCACCGGGCGCCATCTCGGTCACCGGGCACGGCTGCGGGAGGCGGTACGCACCCCGCGCGGGCACCTGTCGATCAAGGACGCCGACCTGCACAACCTGAAGGACGTCAGCGTCGAGGTGCCGCTGGGGGTGCTGACGGTGGTGACCGGGGTCGCCGGGTCGGGCAAGAGCTCGCTGATCCACGGGTACCTGGCCCGCCGGGACGGGGTGGTGGTGGCCGACCAGTCGCCGATCCGCGGCTCGCGCCGGTCAAATCCGGCCACCTACACCGGCCTGCTGGGGCCGATCAGGACGGCCTTCGCCAAGGCCAACGGGGTCAAGGCCGCTCTGTTCAGCGCCAACTCGGAAGGCGCCTGCCCGAAGTGCAACGGCCTCGGGCTGGTCTACACGGACCTGGCGATGATGGCCGCGGTGGCCTCGGTCTGCGAGGAGTGCGAGGGCCGCCGGTTCACACCCGAGGTGCTGACCTACCGGCTGCGCGGCAAGAACATCGGTGAGGTGCTCGACATGTCGGTCGCGGAGGCCCACACGTTCTTCCCCACCGGTCAGGCGCGTGCGGTCCTCGGCCGGCTGGCCGACGTCGGCCTCCCGTACCTGCGGCTCGGACAGCCGCTCAACACCCTGTCCGGCGGTGAACGGCAGCGGCTCAAGCTCGCCATCAGCATGGCCGAGAAGTCCTCGACGTACATCCTGGACGAGCCGACGACCGGCCTGCACATGGCCGATGTGGACAAGCTGCTGGCCCTGCTGGACCGGCTCGTCGACGACGGGAACTCGGTGATCGTCATCGAGCACCACCAGGCCGTGATGGCGCACGCCGACTGGCTGATCGACATCGGCCCGGGCGGCGGCCACGCCGGCGGCGAGGTCGTCTTCGAGGGCACGCCGGCGGACCTGGTGGCCGGGTCGGACACCCTGACCGCCCGTCACCTACGCGAGTACGTGGGCGCGTAGCGCGGCGCCACCGGACGCCGTACGCCGGCCCGCGTACGGCGTTCGCACCGTCGGTTAGGCTGGCGGTATGTCAGCAGACGAGCGGACACGCCCCCGCCGCGAGCAGCGGCAGCCGGCGCTCAGCCGGGCCCGGATCGTCGCGGCGGCCGTCCGGCTCCTCGACGCCGAGGGCGTCGAGGAGCTCAGCATGCGCAAGCTCGGGACCGGGATGGGCGCCGCCGCCACCTCCCTGTACCGGCATGTGAGCGGGAAGGACGAGCTGATCGGGCTGGTCCTCGACGAGGTGTACGGCGAGTGGGAGGTGCCCGGGGCGGCGAGCGCGGGCGAGTGGCGCGAGGCCGTCTCCCGCAGCGGGCACGACCTGCGCGCGATGGCCTTGCGGCACCCCTGGGTGGCCTCGGTGATCGGCCGGGTGGGGCCGGGGAACCTCGGCCCGAACCTGACGCGCGTGTCGGAGCGGATGCTGGCGCTCTTCCGGACGGGTGGTTTCCCGGCGGACGAGGCGGATCCCGCCATGAGGGCGGTCATCTCCTACGTGGTGGGCGCCACGACCGGCGAGGCCGCCCACCTCTCGTTGCTCGCCCGCAGCGGGCAGGGCGAGCGGGAGTGGTCGGGCGGCCCGCGTCCGGCCGCCGGTGGGGCACGCGCCGAGCGCGCGGCGCAGGAGGGCCGGGACCCGCGGAAGCTGCGGGAGGAGAACTTCGACTACGGACTCCAGCGGGTCCTGGACGGCCTGGAGACGCGGCTCAGCCGCGGCTGAGGTCTCAGGGCGGCGGGAGGCGCAGTTCTCGGTCCTCCCCGAGCGGGACGAAGAAGCGCTCCACGTCCGCACCGCTCACCTCGGCCAGGGTGGCCGGGGACCACCGCGGAGCGCGGTCCTTGTCGACGACCTGTGCCCGGATGCCCTCGACCAGGTCGGGCGCGGCCAGCGCGTTGCAGGAGATCCGGAACTCCTGGACCAGCACCCGCTCCAGCGGGCCGAGTGCCACCGCCCGGCGCAGCGCGGCGAGGGTGACCTTGAGGGCGGTCGGCGACTTGGCCAGGATCGTCTCGGCGGCCTCCTTGGCGGCGGGCTCGCCGTGGCCGAGCAGCTGTTCCACGACCTCCTCGACGGTGTCGGCCGCGTAGCAGTGGTCGATCCAGCCGCGCCGGTCGGCGAGTTCACCGGGCCCGGTGGTGGCGGCGTACCGCGGGAGCACCTCGTGGGCGGGCGCCCCGGCCAGGGCGGCGGTCAGTTCCGGGAGCCGGTCGGCCGGTACGAAGTGGTCGGCGAGCCCGCACAGCAGCGCGTCGGCGGCGCCGACCGCGGTACCGGTGAGGGCGAGGTGGGTGCCGAGTTCGCCGGGCGCGCGGCCGAGCAGGTACGTGCCGCCGACGTCGGGGACGAAGCCGATGCCGGTCTCGGGCATGGCGACGCGGGAGCGTTCGGTGACGATCCGGACCGAGCCGTGGGCGGAGACGCCGACGCCGCCGCCCATGGTGATGCCGTTCATGAGGGCGACGTACGGCTTGGGGTAGCGGGCGATGCGGGCGTTCAGCCGGTACTCGTCGCGCCAGAAACCGGCCGAGGCGGTGTTCCCGGCCTTGGCGTCGTCGTGGATGGCCCGGATGTCCCCGCCCGCGCACAGGCCACGTTCACCGGCGCCGTGGATCAGGACCTGCTGGACGGCGGGATCGTCCGCCCACGCGGCGAGCTGCTCGTCGATGCGCATCACCATGGGGTGGGTGAGGGCGTTGAGGGCTCTGGGGCGGTTGAGGGTGATCACCCCGGTCCGGCCGTCGGTGTGGAACAGCACGGTGTGCGCTTCTTCGGCCCGCGGGTCTTCGGCCTGTGCGTCTACGGTCTTCACACCGGCCAGTATCACCGCGGCCCGCGCCGCTCCCACCGCCGGGCGCTCGTGGGGCGTAGCGTGCTCGGTCATGCGGAAGATCGTGCTCATGGCGGGAGTGTCGCTCGACGGGTTCATCGAGGGGCCGGATCGGGACATCGGCTGGCACCAGGTCGACGAAGAGCTGCACCAGCACATGAACGACGTGCTCCGCTCGATGGGCGGTTTCCTCAGCGGCCGCGTGACGCACGAGCTGATGGCGGACTTCTGGCCGACCGCCGACGCCGATCCGGCGAACGCCGGTGCGGTGGCCGAGTTCGCGGAGATCTGGCGGTCCAAGCCCAAGTACGTGTACTCGCGCACCCTGCGGTCGGCCGAGTGGAACACCACGGTCGTGCGGGACGTCGTGCCCGAGGAGGTCGCCGCGCTCAAGGCGGCCCCGGGCGGCGACCTGACGCTGAGCGGGTCCGATCTCGCGGCCTCGTTCCTGCGCCAGGACCTCGTGGACGCGTACCGGATCTATGTGCACCCGGTGCGGATCGGGCGGGGCAAGCCGCTCTTCCCGACCCTCGACTACGCTCCGACGACCCTGCGGCACACCGACACCCACACCTTCGGCAACGGCGTGGTCCTGCTGCGCTACGAGCGGGCGTAGCTCCCCGGCGTGTGCCCGAAGGCCCGCCGGAACACGTCGATGAACGCGCTCGCCGAGGACCAACCGCAGCGGTGCGCGACCGCTGTCACGGGCAGCCCTGACGCGAGCAGCCGGAGGGCCTGGTGCAGCCGCAACTGGGTGCGCCACTGCGGGAAGGTCATGCCCAGCTCGGCGCGGAAGAGTCGGCTGAGGGTCCGTTCGCTCGCCCCCGCGCCCGCCCGTGCGCCGAGCGCGGCGAGTCCGCTCGGATCCGCCGGATCGGCGTGCAGCAGCGCGCACACCGCCGCGAGCCGCGGGTCGGTGGGCGCGGGCAGGTGCAGCGGCTGGAGCGGAGCGGCGCGCAGCTGATCGAGGAGGACGGCCAGCAGCCGGCGCCGCTCGGGGCTCTCGTCCCCGGCGGGGGCCCGGGTGTGGGCGAGGATCAGCTCCCGCAGCAGGGGTCCTACGGCGATCACGGCCGGCCGGTCGAGGGCCAGCGGGTTCAGGTGGGTCGGCAGCCCCACGCAGTGCAGGTCGGTACGGCCGAAGGCGCGATGCTCGTGCACCGTTCCGGCCGGGATCCACAGGGCGCGGGTCGCGGGGGCCACCCAGGTGCCCGCGTCGGTGGTGATCGACAGCACGCCGTGGCCCGCGTAGGCGATCTGGTGGTCGTCGTGGCGGTGGGGGTCGATGCCGACGTCCGTGTCGAGCTCACGGACGTTCGTCGGGGCTTTCGGCATGTGGCGGATTTTCTGCATCATCCGGCAATTTATCGGAAGCGCCACCCGGTCGCCGAGGGCGATTCTCGACCGGTGAAGACCAACCGACTCCGCATCGCCGCCTTCGCGGCCGGTCATTCCTGCGTGGACGTCTACCAGGGCGCCGTCGCCGCGCTCGTGCCCTTCCTCGTGGCCGAGCGCGCCTACGGATACGCCGCCGCGTCCGGGATCGTGCTCGCCGCCTCGCTGCTCTCCTCCGTGGCCCAGCCGCTCTTCGGCATGCTGACCGACCGGCGGCCGACGCCGTGGCTGCTCCCGCCGGCCACCGGCGCGGCCGGGCTGGGCATCGCGCTGATCGGGGTGGCACCCGGGTACCCGGCCACCGTGGCCGCCGTCGCCCTGTCGGGGTTGGGGGTCGCCGCGTACCATCCGGCGGCCGCGCGGCTGGTGCGTACCGCGACGGTCGGGTCGGGGAACTCGGCGATGAGCTGGTTCGCGCTCGGCGGCAACATCGGCTTCGCCTGCGCGCCGCTGCTGGTGGTGGGCGCCCTGGCGGTGCCGGAGCCGGCCGGCTGGTGGCTGCTGGCACTTCCGGCGGTGCTCGGGGCGGTGCTGAACCTGCCGCGTGGTGGCGGCTGGACGGGGCGCGGGCAGCCGGCGGACCCGGCCACGGCGGCAGCCGCGGAGCGTGCCGCCGAGGACCGGCCGGCTTTCGTGCGGCTCTCCCTGGTCGTGGTCCTGCGCTCCGTCGTCTTCATCGGCCTGAGCACCTTCATCGCCCTGTACGTGCGCGAGCGGGGCGGCGGGGAGACCGGTGGCGCGGTGGCCTTGTTCGCCCTGTTCGCGGGGAGCGCCGGCGGTACCCTGCTCGGCGGCCGGCTCGCGGACCGGTGGGGCAGGGTGACGACCGTGCGCCGGGCCTACGCGGCCGCCGTACCGGCCGTCGCCGGGATCCTGCTGCTGCCGCTGCCGCTGGTGTACGTCTGCGCGGTGCTCGCCGCCGTCGCGCTGTACGTGCCCTTCTCGCTGCAGGTCACCCTGGGGCAGGACTACCTCCCGACGCGGATGGGAACGGCGAGCGGGGTCACCCTCGGTCTGACCGTGAGCGTCGGCGGGCTGGCGAGTCCCGTCATCGGCGCGGTGGCGGACGCCGCCTCGCTGCGCGCGGCCCTGCTGCCGTTGGCCGTCCTGCCGGCGCTGGCATGGGTGCTGGCCCGGCGGTTGCCGGAGCCGGCGGTCAGTTCCGGGGGCGGGCCCGATGGTCCCGCCACGCCGCCAGGGCCTCGGCTCGGGCCCCGTCCGGGTGCTGGGCGTGCCAGGCCCGCAGGAACCGGTTGAGTTCGAACTGCGCGCCGATCTCCCGGGGTTCGGCCGCCCGCGTGCGGGTCGCGTGCCAGTGGGCGACGGCCTCGGCGAGGGTGTGGCCCGCGTGCCCGGCGATGTAGTCCCGCATGAAGGCGTCGAAGTGGAAGCCGGGACCGATCTCACGGACGAAGTACGCGCGCAGCACCTGGCTGCAGTTCTGGCCCGGCGGGATCACGGTCGAGCCGGTGACGGGGGCGGTGAGCCGGCGCCCGGGGCGGCGGGGTGCGGGCGCCGCCGGGGTGGTGGGCGCGGGGAGCCCGTCGAGCGCGGCGGCGAGCCGTGCGGTGACGGCGGCCTTGCCACCGCCCGCCGGGAGGCCCATCTCCCGTGCGAGCGAACTCAGTTCGTCCAGCGTCCAGTACCAGCGCAGCAGCTCCGACCCGGTCAGCGCGGACGTTGGAGCGGGCCTGGATTCCCCTGTATTCGTACTCACGTTCCCATCATAGAGGTGGGTGAATCCGGGGAAAGCGGCGGCGAGGCCCGGGGGGATCGACAGGACACCCCCTAGTAGGTTCGGGCCATATGCCCGCCTTGTCGGAGGAGACCTCATGACCGCCGCACCTCACCGCCTGACTCTCGGCGGGGACACCGCCCTGGTGCTCATCGACCTCCAGACGGGGATCCTCGACCTCCCCACCGCGAAGCCCACCCCCGAGATCCTGGAGAAGGGGATCGCGCTGGCCGAGGCGTTCCGCGCGCACCGACTGCCCGTGGTCCTGGTCAAGGTGGCGTGGTCCCCGGACGGCGGTGACCTGCCCACCGCGAACGTGGACCGGCCCGGTCCGGCCGCCGCCCCGCCCGCCGCGTTCTCCGAGATCCCGCCCGAGCTGGCCGCCCTCGGGGACGTGGTCGTCACCAAGCGCCACTGGGGCGCCTTCACCGGTACCGAGCTCGACCTCCAGCTGCGCCGCCGCGGCATCCACCACATCGTGCTGGCCGGCATCTCCACCAGCGTCGGCGTCGAGTCCACCGCCCGTACGGCGTGGGAGCTCAGCTACGACCTGGTCTTCGCGGAGGACGCCACCGCCGACACCGATCCCGACTCGCACGCCCACACCTTCGGCAAGATCTTCCCGCGCATCGGCAAGGTCAGCACCACGGCCGAGATCGTCGCGGCCCTGGAGCCCTGACCGGCGCCGGGCGTACGTGGAGGCGTGGGCGTGCAGGGACGTGGACATCGGCGTGGGCGTGGGCGGTTCACCCGTAACCGAGCGGCCTCCCGTGGGTTAGCAGCGCGGAAGACGAGGGAGTTCTCATGGCGCAGCGGCACACGACGACCTTGAGGCTGCGCCTGCGGTACCGGTTCGACAATCTGATGGCCGGGGGAACCGCCGCACTCATCGGCTGGTTCGCCCTGGCCTGCCTCGCCGTCGTGGTTCCGGCGAGCACGGTCCTCGTCTGGGCCGACCGAGCCGCCCCGGCGACGCTCTCCGGCCGGCTCGCCGCCGTATGGGTCAGCGTCGGGCAGACCCTCAAGATCGGTGGCGCGGTCGGCTCCCCCCTCTACGTACTGGCCTCCGTGGCACTCGCGCTGGTCGCCCTGCTGTTCGTGTCCACGCTGGTCGGTCTGATCACCACCGGCATCAACGGGCGCATCATGCTGCTTCGCCGCGGCCACTCCACCGTGCTGGAGTCCGGGCACACCGTCCTGCTGGGCTGGTCGGACCAGATCTTCCCGGTGGTCGGGGAGTTGGTGGCCGCGAACGCCAACAGGCGCAGGTCGACCATCGCCGTTCTCGCGCCGAAGGACAAGGTGGAGATGGAGGACGAGATCTCCACCTCCACGTCCGTCGCGGGCGCCGGTACCCGCACCGGCACCGGTACCGGCAGGACCCGGATCATCTGCCGCAACGGCCGCACCACCGACCCCGCGGAGCTGGCCCGGGTGAGCCCGCGGACCGCGAAGGCGGTCCTCGTCCTACCCCCCGAGGGGGATGCCGGTGACGCCCAGGTGGTCAAGACCCTGCTCGCCCTCGACGCGGCGGTCCCCGAGCCCGGTGGGGCGGTGGTGGTCGCCGCCGTGCGCGACACCCGCAACCATCTCACCGCCCGACTGGCCGCCGGGTCCGCCGGGCACGTCCTGTGCGTCGACGACATCATCGCCCGACTCCTCGTCCAGACCGCCCGCGAGCCCGGCCTGTCCCTCGTCTACCAGGAACTGCTCGACTTCGCGGGCGACGAGTTCTACACCGCCGCCGCCCAGGGCCTCGCCGGACGCACCTTCGGCGAGGCCCTGTCGGCGTTCACCACGTCCTCGGTGGTCGGTCTGCTGCGCGCCGACGGCGGTGTCGCGCTCAATCCGGACCCCGGTACGCCGATCGGCGCGGACGACCGGATCATCCTCATCTCCGAGGACGACGACACGGCCGTCCCGGCGGACGCCTCCGCGTACGTCGACGAGGACGCGATCGTCGTGGCCCGCCCCCGGACGCCCGAGGCCGAACGACTGCTGCTCCTCGGCTGGAACCGGCGCGCGCCGCTCGTCGTGGAGCAGCTCGACCAGTTCGTCGGCCCCGGGACCATGTTGGACGTCGTCTCGCTCGCCGACGTCGTGCGGATGCGTGGCGCCTTCGGCGTCGCGAAGCAGCGCGGCCACCTCGAAGTGGCCTTCCACAGCGGGGACATCACCGATCCCGAGCTGCTGGCCAAGCTGGACGTGCCCTCGTACGACAGTGTGATCGTCATCGGCGAGACGGGCCACGAGCCCGTCCCCCACCGGCCGACGTCGCCGCCCGCCCACCTGATCGACCTCGGCCTCGCTCCGGAGACCGGGACGGAGACGGACGACCGGACGCTGGTCACCCTGCTGCACCTACGGGCGATCGGGGAGGCGGCGGGGCGGGAGCTGTCGCTCACCACCGAGATGTCCGACGACGGCAACCGGCTGCTGGCGCCCGCCCGGGCCGGCGCGGACTTCATCGTCAGCGGCCGGCTGATCAGTCTCCTCATGACCCAGATCTCCGAGAGCCCCTATCTGGCCGACGTCTTCGCGGAGTTGTTCGAGGCGGAGGGGAACGAGCTCCACCTGAAGCCGGTGACGGACTACGTGCGCACCGATCGCGAGGTGACGTTCGCGACCCTGGTCGAGTCGGCGCGGCGGCGCCGCGAATGCGCGGTCGGCTACCGGCTGCGCGCCGAGGTCGCCGTGGGCCCGGCGTACGGGGTACGACTCAATCCGGACAAGGGGCGGCGGGTCCGCTTCGGCGAGCACGACTGGCTGATCGTGCTCGCCGAGAGCTGAGAGCCCGCCGACCGGTGGCCACCGCCGGTCAGAGCGTCGCGTGGACCTCCAGGGCGGTGCGTACCGCCGACTCCAGGGCTCCCTCGATCCACGCCGGCTTGATGGAGGTGTGGCAGCCGGCGAAGTGCAGGTTGCCCTCGGCCTCGCGGACGTGGGGGAAGAGTTCGGTGTGCTGGCCGGGCAGCAGCACGGAGGCCTCGCCGTAGGCGTACGGGTCACGCATCCAGGACTGGGTGCGCCCGACGCCGGTGTAGAACACCTCGATCCGCTGCCCGAACACCTCCTGCACCCCGGCGAGCGCGCGCGGGTAGCGCTCCTCGTCGTCCAGGGAGTCCCACTTCAGGGCGTCGTCCGACCAGCTGTAGGAGGCGAGCACGACCCCGCCCGCGCTGCCCTCGACGGGGTAGGAGGGCTGGAACATGAAGCGGTTGGGATTGTCGGTGGCCGAGCCGCCGCCGACGACGTGGGCCGCCTCGGGCTGGTCCCGGGTGACCGCGCGGCAGGCTGCGTAGTGCGCCCGCTGACCGCCGGAGATGCCGCGGTCGGACACGGAGGAGTGCGCGCCCAGCAGCGTGCCGTCCGTCGGGGTCTGCCCGAGCTGGTACCCGCGGTACAGGCCGGGCTTGATCGCCTCCAGCTCGCGCTTCCAGTCGGCCTCGTCGAACTCCCACCAGCGGCGGCTGAATTCCAGCAGGACCTTGGTCGCCGCGTCGTAGTGCAGCTCGGTGATCGCGCGCCGCTTGCCGTACGAGAGCGCGGGCGCGACCGGGATGTGGCGCAGCCCGGAGAAGGGCACCGTGATGATCGCCGTGTCGCCGGTGAAGGTCTCGCGCCGTACGGGGCCGCCGCCGCGGCCCTCGGAGACGGTCTCGACGGCGACCCCGTCCTCCCCGTGGGTGATGCGGGTGGCGCGGCGGTCGAGCCGGACGAGGTCGTCGACGCGGGCGTAGAGGGCGTCGACCAGGGTGGCGGTGCCGCCGGGCAGTTCGAAGAAGGCGGTGTCCGGGCTGATCAGCGAGGCCCCGATGAAGCTGTGCACGAAGGCGAGGTGCAGGCGGGAGGTGAGGTTCTCGACGGTGCCGATCAGGTCGATCGTCCGCTCGTCGAGCTTCGCCTCCTCGGTCAGATAGCGATACATCGACATGTGCCCGTAGCGCTGGATGACGCGCGCCCAGCCCTCGACGAGCTGCTTGTCCCGCTTGCCCTCGATCTCCTTGCGGACGGGGGCGAAGGCGTTGCGGACGATCTGCGCGGCGGGCACGCCCTCGTAGGCGGCCGGGACCCCGAAGGACTTGTTGAGGGCCTGCGGGTTGCGCGCGTAGTCGGCCCGGCGGACGCGGATGCCGTTGACGTAGATCCACGTACGGTAGGCGGGGCGGCCGGAGCCGTCGACGTCGACGAGGTGGAAGCGCCTGCGCTTCAGGCCGAGGCTGTCGATCAGTCCGGTGACCAACGGGTGGCTGTCGGGAATGCGCATCGCGCCGGCCTCGGCGTACTGCTTGGGGTCGGCGAAGGGAGCCGCGGACCTCTCGTGGCCGCCGGTGCGGAAGGTCTTGATCCGCCCGCCCACCCGGTTGCCGTTGGCCTCGATGACGGTGACCTGGTGTCCGGCCTCGCGCAGCAGGTGGGCGGCGGTGAGCCCAGCGGGGCCGGCCCCGACGATCAGCACCTTCTTGCGGGTACGGGACCGGGGCAGGCCGTTCTTCAGCAGGATGTCGGAGTAACGGGGCACCAGGGGCTCGTCGTCCTCGTCGCGTACGAGGACGGCCCGGGCGATCGTGAGGCAGGTCTCCCAGTCGGGGCGCGCGGAACCCGAGGACGCCGGCGGGGTCCCGGCGGACGCGGCCGCGACCGACAGCGCGCCGACTCCCGCGACGGCGGCCGCGCCGGCGATGACGGTACGGCGGGAGGGGCGACGGGAGGACGCGGGCGCGGGCTCGCCGGAGGGGCCGGGCGTGGGATCGGGCGCCGGCACGGGTTCGATGATCATGCACCAACTCTCCCGGCCCGCAGGTGCCTTGAGCTCCCAAAGCCGCCCGGGTGGGAAACAATCACCCGGACGTGGGGTTCGGGCCTCACGGTGCTGACGAACGGGGATACGGGCCGCGCCGGAAGGGCCGGTCAGCCGAGCCGGCGCACCCGCTGGCTGGTGAGTTCGTAGCGGGCCCCGACGACGGCCAGCTCCCCGGCCGCGACCTTGGCGGCGAGCTCGGGTTCCGCGGCGAGCCGCGCCCGCACCAGCTGGACGTTCGCGGTGATCGCCGCGTCGATCCGCGCGGCCCCGCGCAGGGTGTGGTCGATCGCCGGGTGGATCTGATCGACCAGGTACTGCATGTGGCCCGGCAGCGCGGGCCCGCCCTCGTCGGCCCGGACGGCCGCCGCGACCGCCCCGCAGGACTGGTGGCCCAGGACGACGATCAGCGGGATGCCGAGTTCGAGGACCCCGTACGCGATGCTGCCGAGCACCGCCTCGTCCAGGACCTCACCGGCCGACCGAACCGTCAACAGGTCGCCGAGGCCTTGGTCGAAGACCAGCTCCGGGGGGACGCGGGAGTCGACGCAGCCGAGGACGACGGCGAAGGGGTGCTGGCCGCCGACCAGCGTCTGCCGTACGGTCCGCGTCTCGTCGGGGTGCCGCTCGTGCAGACTGCGCCAGCGCGCGTTCCCCGTCTCCAGTTCCCGGAGCGCGGATGCGGGGCCGGCGGGCCGGACCCTCCCGGGGCCCCCGGCGACGGGGTCCTCCGGGGGACGGGGGGAACCGGCCACCAGTCCGGCTGCCAGGGCGACCGTGCCGGTCAGTACCACCCGGAGCAGCCGGCGCCGCCCCGGGCCGCCGCTCCCGTCCGTCTGGATGCTCATATCAGTACAAACTATGCACATCCATCCCTGAAGCTTGGATGCCGCTCTCGGGCGGCACCCCTCAGCGGGGCGCCGGCAGCCGTGCGAGCACCACCCCGAGCCGCTCGCGCACCACCCCTTCGTCGGTGATGATCCCGTCCGCGCCGACCGTACCCCGGTCCACCGGGAGGCTCTGAGGAGGACGAGGCGCCGGCCCTCCTCCTCGAACACCGGCCCGCCGAACCCGCAGCCGCCGGCCTCTCGGTGACTCCAGCCGCCGACGGGTTCGTCCCGACGGGCGCGGGGATGTACCCCGGCCGCCGCATCTGCGTCCGCTTCGGTGGGGGCGCCGGTCGGCGCGGGATCGGCCTCGGAACCGCGACGGTTGTCGGGTGATCGGGTGGGCGGGGGGCGTGAGGATGGGTGGCATGGATCCCGAACTCGAAGCATTCGTGCCCCTCCTTCCCCGGACCGACCTGAACGACCCGGTCTCCGCGCGCAAGGCCCTCGCCGCGCCGGCCGCCTCGCGGCCGGCTCCGGACGCCTCGGGGCCGGCTCCGGACGCCTCGGGGCCGGCTCCGGACGCCTCGGGGCTGGAGATCGAGGACCGCACCGTCCCCGGTGGTCCGGGCGTGCCGGTGCGGATCTACCGACCGCACCGGGCCCAGGGGGCCGTCGTCTGGCTGCGTGGCGGCGGGTTCGTCTTCGGCGACCTGGAGACCGAGCACCCGTGGGCCTCCCGGATCGCGATCGGCTCGGGCGCGGTGGTGATCTCGGTGGACTACCGCCGCTCCCCCGAGCACCCGTTCCCGGCAGCCCTGGACGACGCCTACGCCGTACTGGCCTGGGCGCACGAGCACGCGGCCGAACTCGGCGTCGATCCGGCCCGGATCGCGATCGGCGGCCACAGCGCCGGCGCGGGGATATCGGCCGCGGTGGCCCTGCTGGCGCGCGACCGGCAGGGGCCGCCGATCCGCCTCCAGTTGCTCAACGAACCGCTGCTCGACGACCGGCAGGAGACGTGGTCGCAGCGGAACTTCACCGATACGCCCTGGCACGACCGCGACAGGATCTCCCTGATGTGGCGGCACTACCTGGGCTCCGGGCAGGCCACCCCGTACGCCGCTCCGGCGCGGGCCACCGATCTGTCGGACCTGCCGCCCGCCTATATCGCCGCCGCGGAGTTCGACCCGCTGCGCGACGAGGACATCGAGCACGCGGTGCGCCTGATGCGGGCGGGCGTACCGGTCGAGCTGCACCAGTGGCCCGGTACCTTCCACGGGTCTCAGGCGATCACGTCGGCCGAGGTGTCGCAGCGGCAGAGCGCCGCGCTCGTCGGCGCCCTGCGCCGGGCCCTGGCCCCGTAGGGCGGGCCCGGCCCGGCCGGCCCCGCGGTCAGTGGAGGTCGGAGCGCACGGCGGAGGTGTCGTCGAAGAAGCCTCCCGACTGGTGCTGCCACAGCTTCGCGTAGGCGCCCTCCGAGGCGAGCAACTCCTGGTGCGTGCCGTGCTCGACGATGCGTCCGCGGTCGAGGACGACGAGTTGGTCCATGTGCGCGACCGTACTCAGCCGGTGCGCCACCACGAGGGCCGTCCGGCCTTCCATGAGCCGCCACAGCGCCTCCTGGACGAGGATCTCGCTCTCCGAGTCCAGGGCGCTGGTCGCCTCGTCGAGCAGCAGGATCGGGGCGTCGCGCAGGATCGCCCGGGCGAGCGCGACGCGCTGGCGCTGTCCGCCGGACAGCTTGACGCCGCGCTCGCCCACCATGGTGTCGAAGCCGTCGGGCAGGGCGTCGGTGAACTCGGTGACGTGCGCCGCCTCGGCCGCGCGGCGGATCTCGGCCTCGGTGGCGTCGGGTCGGGCGAAGGCGATGTTGTCCCGCAGGGTGCGGTGGAACATCGCCGGGTCCTGCGGGACGTAGGCGATCAGACTGCGCAGGTCGGCCTGGCGCAGTCGGGTGATGTCCTGGCCGCCGATCAGGATCCGGCCGGACTCGATGTCCGTCATCCGCATCAGCAGCCGGGTGAGCGTGGTCTTGCCGCCGCCGGACCGGCCGACGAGGCCGATCTTCGTGCCGCCGGGCACGCTCAGGTCGAGGCCGTCGAAGAGCGGCTTGCCGCCGCCGTGGGCGAAGGTGACCCGCTCGAAGCGGACCTCGGAGGACTCGGGCCGTAGCGGCTCGGGCGACGTTGGGTCGACCACGGTCGGCGGAGTGAGCAGCAGTTCGGTGAACTGGGCGGCCTCCGTCATCGAGCTCTCCAGCCGGCGGTAGATCTGGTTGAACTCGAACATGATCCGCGTCGCACTGGCGTAGTAGGTGAAGGCGACGATGACCGCCTCCACGCCGTGCTCTCCCCCGCCGAGCGTGACGGCGAGCAGCAGGCCCAGCGCGTTGGTCAGTACGGACATGGGCGCGACCAGCGTGTCGATGCGCAGGTTGCCGTAGTCCCAGGAGCGCAGGGTGAGCCGGCGCGACTCGGCGACGCGCGAACGGTGTTCGGCCGCCTCGCGTTCCTCGGCGGCGAAGGCCCGGACGGTGTCCATGTTCATGAGGCTGTCGGCGACGTGGCCCGACACCCGGGCGATGGCCTCCTCGCGCTGGGCGACGAGTCCTTGGCGGCGTCGGATCAGCGGCGCCACGCCCAGCGCGGTCACGGCGATCATGACCAGGAGTCCGGCCACGAGCAGCGGGTCGTACTGCCACAGCACCACGGAGGCGAACACCAGCGGTACGAAGCTGCCCATGACCGAGAAGGTCAGGGTGTCGACGAACTCCTCGAAGCGGGAGGCGAAGCCCAGCACCCGCTTGGTCAGCGAGCCGGCGAAGTTGTCGTGGAAGAACGCGGCGTCCTTGGCGAAGAGTTCGTCCATGCCGACGACGTAGAGGTGCTCGATGCCGCGGGCGTCGAGGCGGTTGAGGCAGTGCAGGCCGAGGCGCCACAGCGTCTCGGCGAGGAGTAGGACGCCGGCGAAGGCGAGGACGTACGGCAGCATCGCGTCGACGGTGGCGCTGCCGCCCCCGGCGATGCGGCCGACGAGCTTGGCGACGATGAGGGGCGCGATGTAGTTGATGCCGATGTTGCCCAGCGCCGGGAGCAGCATCGCGGGTGCGGTCAGCCGTCGGAGGCGGACCAACTCCCGTCCGTAGTAGCGAAGTGCGAGCAGTACCGGGCCCTTGCCCGGTCGTTTTTCGGGCGGTTCAGGCGTTCCCATGACAACCCTGTGCGTTCGTGTGCGGACGGCTTGCAGGAACCGAAGTGTCCCGTGGCGGCCTTCGCGCGGTCCAAGGCTTTTCCCGAATGGCGGTATCTCGTACCCGTTCGTGCCCGGGAACGGGGCAGGGCCGTTCCGGAGCGCTCCGGAACGGCCCCGTGGTCCTCGGTTACGGGACGGGCTGCTGCTGGGTGACGCAGTGGATCCCGCCGCCGCCGGTGCCGAGCCGGTCGATGTTCAGCTGCTCGATGGTGCGGCCGGGGTAGAGCCGGGCCAGGGTGGCCTTCGCCGCGGTGTCGGCGCGCGTGTCGCCGAAGTGGGCGGTGATGAGGGCGCCGTTGCACAGGTAGTAGTTGGCGTAGGAGGCGAGGAAGTCCGGGTTGGAGGAGCGGATCCTGTTGTAGTCGGGGCCTTGGATCCGGTCGACCGTCATGCGTGTGCCGTCGGCGGCGGTGGAGGTCGAGAGGATCTGGTACTGCTGGCGCGCGTCCTTGGCGTACACGTCGTTGTCCGAGGCCAGGGGCATCTGGACGGCGGCCCGGCCGGGGGCGAGGAAGCGCGAGGTCGCGTCGACGTGGTCGTCGGTGATGTCCTGGCCTTTGACGCCGTCGAACCAGATGACCTTGGAGGCACCGTAGGCGGCGAGCATGGCGGACTCGATCTGCGCCTGCGACTTGTCGGGATTGCGATTCTTGTTGATCAGGCTGCTGCGGGTGGCCATCAGGGTGCCGGCGCCGTCCTGTTCGATCGCGCCGCCCTCACCGACCAGGGCGGCGGCGGTGAAGGGGGCCCCGACGTAGGAGGCGATCCGGCCGGCGACCAGGTTGTCCCGGGAGTGGGCCTGCTTCTTGCCCCAGCCGTTGAAGTTGAGGCCGACGGCGTCCAGGCCGCCGGATCCGTTCGTGCGGAAGACGGGTCCCGTGTCGCGCATCCAGCAGTCGTCGACGGGGATGGTACTGATGACGGTGACGGTGGGGCCGCACATCGAGCGGGCCTTGGCCGCGCTGCCGGAGTTGGCGCAGAGGTGGACCGGCTCGTACTTGGCGATGGTGCGTGCGATGAGCGCGATGTCCTGCTGGACTCCGCCGAGCGTGTTGCCCCAGATGGCGGTGGAGTCGGGCCAGGCCATCCAGGTGCGGGTGTGCCGGACGTCCTCGATCGGCACCCGGAAGGCGCCCGCCGCCGTCGGTCGGGGCGCGGCCGCGGCCCCGGCCCGACCTTCGGTGGCCGCGAGCGCGGCCGCGGCGGCGGTGAGTCCCGCCGCGGCCAGGAATCGGCGTCTGCCCATGCCCTCGCCCGTGGGCCGGTTCACTGCGTGATCGTTCATGTGGGGGTTCCTCCGATGGCTCAACTCCCCGCGGGGACGGCGGGGTTGACCGGAAAGCTAAAACTGGCCAAGCGCTCGGTCAATAGTTAGGACGAGGCCATTCCGGTGGATCGTGGAAAGCCCCAGGTCGCGAGCCGAAGGCCGGCTAGAGTGACGCCATGGCAGCTGTCGCGAAGGACTCCGGGGACCGGCCGGCCGCTCCCCCCGCAAGGGCCGGCCGGCCACGGGCCTCGGCGAAGGGCGAACAGACCCGGGCACGACTGATCGCCGCCGCACGAACCCTGCTCGCGGGCGAGACGAGCGAGGGTTTCACCACCCGCAACGTCGCCGCGCTGTCCGGCGTTTCGCACGGAATGTGCCACTACCACTTCCAGGACCGGACCGATCTCGTCCTCGCGGTCATCGAGGACATCCGTCCGGAATGGATCACGCCGCTGGAAGCGGCGGTCCGCGCACCCGGACCCTTCGCCGAGCGCGCCGAACGGGTCGTCCACCTGCTCGGCCGGCCCGAGGGCTCCGAGCTCTCCCACCTCCATTCCGCCCTGCACTGGCAGGCGTTGAACGACGCCCGGGTCCGGGAGAGCCTGGAAGCCGAGTACCGACGCTGGCGCGCCTGCTTCGTCGACCTCTTCCAGGTCCTGGCCGACGAACGCGACGAAGGCGGCGCACGCGGCGCGGGCCTCGATCCGCGCTCCCTGGGACTGGCCGTGGCCGCCGCCGTCGACGGCCTGGCCGCCATGGACTCCCTCGGCGCCGACGGCGGTACGGAGCCGATCCTGCGGACCCTGATCCGTACCCTTGCCGCGGGAGCCGGATCCGGGGCGTGACCGGTCCCGCTACAGCGCCCGGCGGGCCGCGGCGATCGCCTCCGGGTCCCACCCCGGGCGGGGCACCGAGTCCAGCAGCAGCCGCGTGTACGGATGCCGGGGCGCGGCCAGCACCTCCGCCGTGGCGCCCGCCTCGATGATCCGGCCGTGCCGCATCACGACGATCTCGTCGGTCACGCACCGTACGACGCCCAGGTCATGGGTGATGAAGAGGTACCCGATGCCGGTCTGCTCCCTGATGTCCGCGAGCAGGTTGAGGATCTGCGCCTGTACGGAGACGTCGAGCGCGGCGACCGCCTCGTCCAGCAAGAGCACGGACGGCTCGACGGCCAGTGCGCGGGCGATGGCGACGCGCTGACGCTGGCCACCGGACAGCTGTCGAGGCAGGGCGTCGGCGGCACGGGGGCCCAGACCCACCTGGTCGAGCAACTCCCGTATTCGCCGGGCGTGGTCACGGCCCGGGAAGTGCAGGCGCAGCGTCTCGCGCAGGGCCGCCTCGACGCCGGTGCGCGGATCGAGGGAGAGGTACGGGTCCTGGAAGACCATCTGGACCTCACGGGCCCGGGCCAGGCGTCGCGTACGGCCACGGCCTTCGCCCCGCGCGGTCCGGCTCCGGCCGCCGACCAGGACCTCGCCCTCGTCGGCCCGCTCCAGGCCGACGATGATCCGCGCGGTGGTGGTCTTGCCGGAACCGGACTCCCCCACGATCCCCAGCGAGCCGCCTTCGGGGAGGACGAAGGACACGTCGTCGACGGCGCGCACGGCTCCGTAGGAGCGGCGCAGGCCCGTGACCTCCAGGACGTTGTCGGGCTGTCCAGGTGCGTTAGCGGGCATCGACGGTGCTCCCTTCGAGCCGGTCGCTGTGGTGGCAGGCGGCCAGGTGTCCCGGCCGGCCCGGGGCGGCCACCGGCAGGGGGACCTGCTGGTCGCAGACCTCCGTGGCCAGCGGGCAGCGGGCGGCGAAGGCGCAGCCGTTCAGGGCCTGACGCAGGTCCGGAGGCCGGCCCTCGATGGCGGCGAGCCGGCCGCGCGGGCCGCCCATCCGCGGGGTGGACGCCAGCAAGGCGGCCGTGTACGGGTGCCGCGGGCCCGCGAAGAGGGCCTCGGCGGGCCCGCTCTCGGCGATCCGGCCCGCGTACATGACGTAGACGCGGTCGCTGATGGCCGCCGCCAGGTCGAGGTCGTGCGTGACGAACAGCAGGCCGGTGCCGAAGCGGGCGCGGAGCCCGGCCAGCAGGGCGATGACCTCGGCCTGGGAGGTGACGTCCAGCGCGGTGGTGGGCTCGTCGGCCAGCAGGAGCACGGGGTCCCCCATGAGGGCGGCGGCGATCACCACGCGCTGGAGCATGCCGCCGGAGACCTGGCCGGGGTACTTGCGCATCACGGCCGGGTCCAGGCCCACCGCCCGCAGGAGTTCGGTGGCGCGCGCGGTCGCCTCGGCCCGGCCCAGGGCCCCGGTCAGTGTGGCGCTCTCGGTGAGGAAGTCCCCGATGCGGCGCAGCGGGTTGACGGCGGCGCGCGGGTCCTGGAAGACCATGGCCACGGCGGAGGCCCGTACCGTGCGCAGCCGGTCTGCGTCCATGGTGAGGACGTCCTCGCCGGCCACCCGTACGGCGCCTTCGACGACGGCTCCGGGTGGCAGCAGGTTGAGCGCGCTGCGCGAGGTGAGGCTCTTGCCGGAGCCGGACTCGCCGACGAGGGCGACGGTCTCACCTTCGGAGACGGTGAGGTCCACGCCGTCGAGGACGGGCCGGGCGGTACCGGGCAGGGTGATCCGCAGCCCTTGGACGTCGAGGGTGTGCACCGGTTTCGTGAGATGCGTCGGGGGGTTCGGGGTGCGGTGCGGCGTGCTCATCGGGACCTCCTGGCGACACGGTCGGCCCAGCGTTCGCCGACCACGTTGAAGGCGACCACGGTCAGCACGATGAAGGCGCAGGGCAGGATCGCGGACAGCGGGTAGCCGTGTTGGACGGCGGTCTGGCCGTCGAAGACCATGCGGCCCCAGTCGGGGGTGAGGGCGGGTACGCCGAGCCCGAGGAAGGACAGTCCGGCCAGGTCCATCAGGGCGTAGCCGAAGTTGATGGTGGACTGGGCGAGGACGACGGGGGCGATGTTGGGCAGGATGTGGCGCAGGCAGATCTGTAGCGCCGAGTGGCCCTGGACCCGGTAGGCGCTGACGTACGGGCGGGCCCGTTCGGCCAGGACCAGGGAGCGGGTGAGGCGGCTGACGTAGGGCAGGTAGGCCACGGCGAGGGCGATGACCGGGGCGAGCAGCCCCTCCCCGTAGATCGAGATGATCAGGATGGCCAGCAGCATGCCGGGAAAGGCGAAGACGAGCTCGGTGCTGCGGGAGAGCACGGAGTCGATCCAGCCGCCCCGCCAGGCAGCCGCGGTACCGATGGCGATGCCGGCGACGGTGGAGAAGGCGACGACGCCGAGCGGTCCCAGCAGTGAGGTACGGGCGCCCAGCAGCAGCCGGGAGAGGGTGTCGCGGCCGGCCGCGTCCACGCCGAGCGGGTGCGCGGCGGAGGGTGCGGCCAGGGCGTCGCCGAGGTCGACGGCGTTGGGGTCGTGGGGTACGAACCAGGGCGCGAGCAGAGCGGCGAGTACGACGACGGCGACGAGCACCAGACAGAGCAGGTGGAGCGGGGAGCCGGCGGCGCGGATCCGGGAGAGGCCGGGCCGGCGGGTCAGGACGGCGGTCATACGGCGGCGCTCCTCGTTCCGAGGGTGACCCTGGGGTCGATCAGGGGCAGCAGGAGGTCCACGATCAGGTTCACGATCATGAAGAGGGCGACGATGATCAGGGAGATCGCCTGGACGGTCGGGAAGTCCTTGGTGGTGGTGGACAGTTCGAGGAGCTGGCCGATGCCGCCGATGCTGAAGGCCGTCTCCACCAGGATGGTGCACACCAGCAGCGTGGAGACGATGAGGCCGCCGGTGGTCAGGACGGTGCCGAGCGAGTTGCGGAAGACGTGGCGCTTGATGACCTGGCGCTCGGGGACGCCCCGGCTGCGGGCGACGGTGACGTGGTCGCTGTCGAGGGCTTCGAGCATGGCGGAGCGGGTGACCCGGGCGAGCATGCCGATCAGGTAGAGCGCGAGGGCGACGGAGGGCAGCGTGAGGTGCCAGAGCATGTCTCCGAAGCCGCCGTCCCCCGCCCCGCTGCTGGGGAACCAGCCGAGGTTGACGGCGAAGAGGCCCTGGAGCAGGACCGCCGCGACGAAGGACGGGGTGCCGACGGCGAAGGTCGTGGTGACGAGGACGGCGAAGTCGGTGGCCCCGCCGCGGACGGCGGCGATCCGGCCGAGGAGGAGGCCGACGGCGACGACCACGGCGAGCGACATGGCGATGAGCATCAGGGTGGTGGGCAGCCGGTCGGCCAACAGCCGTGAGACGTCGGTGCGGTAGGTGATCGACCGGCCGAAGTCGCCTTGCAGGATGTCGCCCAGCCACCGGAGGTAGCGCATGAGGAAGGGGTCGTCCAAGTGGTACTGGGCGTTGATCGAGGCGAGGGCCTCCGGGGAGGCCGAGCGGCCGGCGAGCAGGAAGCTCGCCGGGTTGCCCGGTGCCAGGTACATGGCTCCGAAGACCACGAACGAGGCGGTCAGGAGGGTGGCGGCCATCTCCGCCACCCTCCGCAGCGCGAATCTGACGAAACTCACTGAGCGGCCCCCACGTCGGCGGCCCACGGGTAGTACATGTACGAGATGGTGGTGGGGGCGCCGGTGATGCGGTTGTTCATGAACAGCGCGGTGGGCCACTCGGCGACGGGGATCCACAGGAGTTGTTCCGAGGCGTGGTGCTGCAACTTCGCCTCGATGTCCATCCGCTGCTCCACCGGATAGACCGCGCTCGCCTGGTCGACGAGCTTGTCGTACTCGGGGTCGCTGTAGCCGGCGAAGTTCATGTACGCGCCGGTCCTGAAGTTCTGCAGCAGGTCGAGCGGGTCGGTGATCGAGTCGTAGTAGGTGAGCGGGAACATGTCGATGCCCTCGCGCGCCTGGGGGTCGGTGAACAGGGCGGTGAAGGCGTTCGGGGCGATCGTCTTCAGCTGGATGTCCAGGCCGATCTGCGTACCGGCCGCCTGGACGGCGGTGGCGAGGAGGGAGACGTCCTGGCCGATGGAGCTGGTGGCCACGGTGAGCGTCTTGCCGGTGGCGCCGGCCTCCTTGACCAGGGCCTTGGCCTGCTCGATGTCCGGGCCGGTGGGAGGCAGGCTGTCGAAGGCGGTCTTCAGGGTCCGCTCGGGGGCCGCGGCCCAGGCGGCTCGGGTGGTGAGGGAGTTGGTGACGGTGCCCGCTCCACCGAGGCCGGCCTTGACGAACCCGGAGCGGTCCAGCGCCAGGGACAGCGCACGGCGGACGCGGATGTCACCGAGCGGGCCCCGCATGTCGGTGACGTTGACGTTGACCGTGCTCAGGCCCTCGCCGAAGTAGAGGGTGCCGGTGCCGCTGTTCTTCAGGCGGGCGTAGCTCTCGGTCGGGATCAGGTATCCGCCGTCGACCTCTCCGCTGAGCATGGCGTTCGTCCGGGCGGAGGGGTCGGTCAGCACGCGGAAGACGGCCTTCTTCGACTTGGCCTTGGTACCCCAGTAGCCGTCGAAGCGCTCCAGCTCGATCGACTGGCCCTTGTTCCACGTGCCGAGCCTGAAGGGGCCGGTGCAGCCGAGGCCGCCCGTGGTGCCGTAGTCCTTGCCGGCCGCCTCGACGGTGGCCTTGGAGGCGACCACGCCGGCGGCGGTGGCCATGTACTGGGGGAACTGCGAGTCGGGCTTGTCGAGCTTGACGGTGACCTGGAGCGGGCCGCTCTTGGTGATCGAGGCCACGTTCTGGAACACCTGGGCCCAGGCGGCCGCGTTGTCGGGGTCCTTCTGGCGGCCGAGGCTGAAGACCACGTCGTCGGCGGTCATCTCCTTGCCGTCGTGGAAGCGCACGCCGGGGCGCAGGTCGTAGATCCAGGTGGTGGGGTCCGGGTTGGAGGCCTTCTGGGCGAGACCGGGCTCGGTGGTGAGGCCCGGGGTCCAGCGCATCAGGCTCTCGCACACGTTGGACAGGACGGTGTTCTGCGGGTAGTCGAAGGCCATCGTGTAGTCGAGGGTGGGCGGTTCGGCGTAGACGGCCCAGGTGAAGGAGTCGATCTCGCCGTGGGCCTCCGGCGTGGAGGCCGACAGCCTGACGTCGGTGACACCGCCGGCCTTCTCCTTCGGCGGTCCGGAGCAGGCCGCGAGCAGGGAGACGGCGGTCAGGGCGGCGGTCGCGGCCACGGCAACGGGGCTGAGCCGGCCGCGCCGGCGGCGGAAGGGTCTGCCGGTGCGGGGCGGGGTGGTGGTCATCGTCGCGCTCTCTATTCCGTGAGGGATGCGGGGGGAGGAGCGGGCGGACCGCCGGAGCGGTCCGCCGGGAGCGGCCGGTTTCCCGGGTCAGGCGGTGGTCCGCACCGCCGGGATCTGCTGGGTGATGCAGTGGACGCCGCCGCCGCCGAAGGCGATGGCCAGCGCCCGGACCCCGACGACCTTGCGGCCCGGGTAGGCCGTGGCGATCACGGCGAGGGCTTCCTCGTCCTGGGGCACTCCGGCGACCGGGACGACGACGCCGCCGTTGGCGACGTAGTAGTTGAGGTACGACACCTCGATCTCGCCGTCGGCCAGGTCGGCGAAGGCGGTCTGCGGGACCTCGATGATCTCCAGGCGGCGGCCGCGGGCGTCGGTGGTGGCCTCCAGCACGGCGCGGTTCGCGCGCATCCGGGCGTGGTCGGGGTGGTCCGGGTCGGCGGGCAGGGAGATGACGACCGTGCCGGGGGCGGCGAAGGCGCAGACGCCGTCGACGTGACCGTCGGTCTCGGTGTCGAGCAGGCCGCCGTACGGGAGCCAGATGACCTTGGTGACGCCCAGCCGGGACTTCAGCTCGGCCTCGATCAGGTCGCGGTTCATGCCGGGGTTGCGGTTGGGGTGCAGGAGGCACTGCTCGGTGGTGATGAGCGTGCCCTCGCCGTCGACGGTGACGGCCCCGCCTTCGAGGATCATGTCGGAGGGGATGCGGTCGACCCCGAGGTGCTCCAGCAGCAGGCCGCTGATCCGGTCGTCCGCGTCGAACGGGTGGTGCTTGCGGCCCCAGGCGTTGAAGCGGAAGTCCACCCCGGCGCGGTTGCCGTCACCGTCGAGGACGAAGAGCGGGGCGGAGTCGCGGAACCAGGAGTCGTCGAGCGGCAGCTCGATGACGGTGACGCCGCCGCCGCACAGCGCGCGGGCGTCCTCGCCGAAGCCGGGCGGGGCGACCATGGTCACGGGCTCGAACGCGGCGATGGCGCGGGCGACATTCGCGTACTCCTCCTTCACCACGCTGAGCACGCTGCCCCACAGGTCCTCGCGGGTGGGCCAGGCCATCAGGCAGCCGTCGTGCGGGGACCACTCGGCGGGCATACGGAAATCGGTCATCGGATGTCTCATTTCTTGCGTGTGAGGGAGTCTTCCATTCGACTGAAAATTCAGTCAAGAGCGAAGGTGAGGCAAGGGAGGGAGCGTGGAGGACTGGAGGAAGCGGCTAGAGGAAGTAGAGGCGGTTCAGGGTGACCTGCTGGGCCGGCTCGGAGCGCAGGGGTTCGCCGTCGAGCGTCACGAGCCCGGTCCGGGCGTTCACGTCGACCTCGCCGAGGCGGCTGTTGCCGACCATGTCCTTCGGCCCGATGCCGCGGGTGCCGCGTACGGCGACCCGTCGGCGCCTGGTGATCAGGCCCCCGGAGGTCCCCGACTCGACGGCGGCGCCGCTGACGAAGGCGACCGAGAGGTCGGCCGGGGCAGCGCCGTGCGCACCGAAGAGGGGTCCGAGGACGAGCGGTTCGCAGGTGTCGGTGGCGGCGTTGGGGTCGCCGGTGACTCCGTAGGCCGGGAAGCCGGACTTGAGCACGAGCTGGGGCTT
>NZ_JBICYT010000030.1:0-43035 GCF_043201215.1 Streptomyces sp. NPDC048331
GCGTGCGCCCCCCGCCCCCCGCCGGGGCGGGGGGGGGGGGGCCCCGCGGGGGGGGGGGGGGGGGGGCGCGGGGGGGGGGGGGCGGCCGCGCGCGGGGGGCCCCCCCCCCCCCCCCCCCCCCCCCCCCCCCCCCCCCGTTCCCGTGTGCCGGGCTCAGCCCAGCTGGTCGGCGTCGATGACGTCCTTGCCGGTCGGCGCCTCGACGTTCACCGGCTTGTCGATGCCGCTGAAGGAGACCTCGGCCGGCTCCTTGCCGGTGATGCTCGCCTTGAGCAGGTACGGCTTGCCCTCGGTGGCCACGAGCAGGGTCTCGGTGCCCTCGTCGGTCTTGGTGGTCAGGGTGAGGGCCTTCCGGCCGTCGACCGAGGTGACCTCGCCCTTCTCCGCGCCCTTGCTGTCGTCGAAGTCCTTGAGGAGCTCGTCCAGGTCGCACAGGGAGGCGAGCTCCTTGGAGTCGGCGTCCGAGGCCTTCGACTTCAGCCAGTGGCCGGCCAGCATCGTGACCGCCGCGTCCGCCTCGTCCTTGGGCATGTCCTTCATCTGGGAGCGGTAGAAGGGCTCGTCCGCCTTGATGAACACGAGCTCGCCGGAGCGGATCAGCTCGAAGGAGCCCTCCTGGCCGGCGATCGTGCCCCGGCAGTCCCCGGACTTGCTGACGGCCATGTTCAGCTCCATCGGCTTGCCCTCGTCCCAGATCTTGCCGCTGACGGTGAGCGAGGCGGCGCCGCGCAGGGTGTCCACGGACTTGTCCGCCACCTCGGAGCCCGACAGGTCCGCGAACGGGCCGGACGCGAAGCATCCGGTGAGGCCGAGGGCGGCGGCACAGGCGAGGGCGGCGGTGGTGGTGAAGCGGTGAGCGGTGCGCATGGGGACTCTCTAAGGCTTCTGGAGGGTGGGGGTGAAGGCGGATCGAAGGAGAATCGGAAGATTGTATTCCGTTTGATGCGGACCCCCACGGTCCGGCGGGTGATGACGTGCCGATCAGAGCAGATTCGTGTGAACCGAGTCAACATGAGTGGCTTAGATTTCTGAGTTCACGCTGTGAATCGGTCTCTCCGGTGTGAGCGGGTAAGCTCCCCGACATGCCCGAGGAGAACGCCGCAGCAGAGGTCACCGCGGCCGAGGTCGCCCGCCTGGCCGGAGTCGGCCGCGCGGCCGTCAGCAACTGGCGACGCCGCCACGCCGACTTCCCCAAGCCCGTCGGCGGTACCGAGACCAGCCCCTCCTTCTCCCTCGACGAGGTGGAGCACTGGCTGCGCGCCCAGGGCAAGCTCGCCGAGGTCCCGCTGCGCGAACGCGTCTGGCAGCAGATCGCCGGCCACCCCGGCGGAGCCGTCACCGCCCTCGTCCAGGCGGGCGGCGCCCTGCTCGTCGTACGGGACCGGCCCGCCGACTGGCTGGAGGCGGCCGCGGTGTCCGACGCGCGCATGGCCACCCTGCTGCGCCCCGTGCTCGACCAAGTGCTCGGCGCCCGCCTCGGGCCCGGCCACGCGCTCGCCGAGATCCCGCTGCCCCCGACCGCCGTGCCGCTGCTGCGGGCCGCCGCCGAACTCGCCGCGGAACTGGGGGCCCGCCAGGCCTTCGAGTTCCTCCTCGGGCGCCACCTCGACGCCAACCCCCGCCAGTACACGCTCACCCCGGACGGCCTCGCCGGGTTGATGGCCGCCCTCGTCGGACCCGCGGCCCGCACCGTCCTCGACCCCGCCTGCGGCACCGGCACCCTGCTGCGGGCCGTCCGCGGCGCCACCACCCTGTACGCGCAGGACTCCGCGCCCGAACTCGCCGCCCTCGCCGCCCTGCGCCTCGCCCTGAACGGGACGCCCCAGGTCCGCGCCGCCGCCGACGACAGCCTGCGGGCCGACGCCTTCGCCCAGGACACCGTCGACGCCGTGCTCTGCCACCCGCCGTTCAACGAACGCGGCTGGGGCCACGAGGAACTGGCCTACGACCCGCGCTGGGAATACGGTTTCCCGGCCCGCACCGAATCCGAACTCGCCTGGGTCCAGCACGCCCTGGCCCACCTGCGCGAGGGCGGCACCGCCGTGCTCCTCATGCCACCCGCCGTCGCCGCCCGCCGCTCCGGTCGCCGCATCCGGGCCGACCTGCTGCGCCGCGGCGCGCTACGGGCCGTCGTCGCGCTCCCGGCCGGCGCCGCGCCCCCGTACGGGATCCCCCTGCACCTGTGGGTGCTGCGCCGGCCCGCCCCGCAGGCGGCGCCCCCGGCCGGGCTGCTGCTCATCGACACCGCGGCCCTCGCCGCCGACGACGGACTCCGTTCCGCCTGGCCCGCCGTGCACGAAGCGGTGCCGGCCGCGTGGAGCGCGTACGACCGCACCGGCTCGGTGACGCCGACGCCGGGCGTCAGCCGCGTCGTCCCCGTCATCGAACTGCTCGACGACGACGTGGACCTCACCCCCGCCCGCCACCTGCCCCCGCCGACCGCCGCGGGCGGTCCGGCCGAGCTGACCGCCGTACGGGAGCGGCTCGGCGAGACCCTCGGCCGGGCCGCCCGCCTCACCCCGCCCGCCGCGGCGGCGCCCGCCGGCGGCACGGTCCGACCGCCGATGACCACCGTCGGCGAACTGGCCCGCGCCGGAGCCCTGGAACTGCACACCGGCACCGGCGGCGGCACCGGCTCGGCCCCCGTCCTCACCGAACAGGACGTCTACGTCGGAGGAGGCCCCACCGGCACCCTGGCGCCCACCGCCGACGAGCCCCTGCTCACCACCCCCGGCGACGTCCTCGTCCCCCTCGTCGGCGGCGCCGCCGTCGCCCGGGTCGTCGGCGAGACCACCGCGGGCGCCGTACCCGGCCGCGGCCTGGCCCTGCTGCGCCCCGACCCGGACGCCCTCGACCCGTGGTTCCTGGCCGGATTCCTCCGTGGCACCGCCAACACCCGCCGCGCCAGCAGCCACGCCTCCACCGCCACCCGGCTCGACGTCCGCAGGCTCCAACTGCCCCGGCTGCCCCTGACCCAGCAGCAGAGCTACGGGCAACGCTTCCAGGCGCTCGCCGAGTTCGAGGACGCGCTACGGCTGGCGGCGCGGCTCGGCGAACACCTCGTACAGGGTTTCCACGACGGCCTCTCCGACGGCACGGTCACGCCGGAGTGAACCGCCGTGCAGCGAGCGTGCAACGGTTGCGCGCATCCCCTCACCCCTGGCCGGGAACGCTGTATACCCTCAGACCCGAAACCTCTTCCGCACGGCCCGTCAGGAGCAGCGATGCACGGCCCCGGCATCCCGCCGCAGCATGGTCCCCGGCCCACCTCCGGGGGAGTGGTGGCACTGCGCGTGCTGTTCACGCTGCTCCCCCTCCTGAGCTGCGGCTTCCTGGCCTGGGCCTCGATGTTGCGGCTCGCGCTGCTGACCCGGAAGACCCGTGACTGGGTGCTGATGGGAACCACGATCGCGCTCTGCGCCCTGTGGGTCGTGCTGATCGAGCTCGACAAGACGCCCGAGGACGACGGCTGGCAGGGCAACCTGGCGCTCGCCGGCATGCTCATCACCACCTTCGCGAGCTGCGTCTACTTCCTCACCGTCGACATCCGCCACCACGAGGCGAAGGCGGCGGCCGCCGCCGCGCACTGGTACCCGGCGCAGTCCGCCCCGTACGCCGCGACGCAGCAGACCACGCCCGCGTACGGGTACCCGCCCCAGGCGCCCACGCCGGTCCCGGGTCAGATGCAGCCGCCGCAGGTACCCCCGCAGGCACCCGCCGCCCCGCGCATCGGGCAGGTCCGCGCCGAACTCGACGAGCTCAGCGAGCTGCTGCGCAAGCAGACCCCGCCGACCGGGGGCCCCCGCCAGGATCCCCACCGGACCCCGTTCCAGGACCCGCAGCAGTGACCGACCGGCTCATCGGCGACCGCTACCAGCTCGCGACCGTCCTCGGCCAGGGCGGCATGGGCCAGGTCTGGACCGCCTACGACCGGCGCCTCGACCGCCGCGTCGCCGTCAAACTGCTGCGCCCCGACAAGGTCGCCGGCCCCGGCACCGTCGCCGAGGAGCTGCGCCGCCGCTTCGTACGGGAATGCCGGGTCACCGCTCAGGTCGACCATCCCGGCCTGGTCACCGTGCACGACGCGGGCAGCGACGGCGACGAACTCTTCCTCGTCATGGGCTACGTGGAGGGCGCGGACCTCGCCGACCACCTCGCCGAGCACGACCCCTACCCCTGGCAGTGGGCGGTCGCCGTCGTCGCGCAGCTGTGCGCGGTCCTGTCGGCCGTGCACGCGGTGCCGATCGTGCACAGGGACCTCAAGCCCCGCAACGTGATGGTCCGCCCGGACGGCACCGTGCTCGTCCTGGACCTCGGCGTGGCCTCGGTCATGGACACCGACACCACCCGCCTCACCAGCACCGGCTCGCCCATCGGCAGCCCCGCCTACATGGCCCCCGAGCAGGCCATGGGCGGCGCCGTGGGCCCGTACACCGACCTGTACGCCCTCGGCGTGCTGCTGTACGAACTCCTCACCGGCAACGTCCCCTTCGCCGGATCCACCGCCCTCGGCGTCCTGCACCGGCACCTGTACGAGCCCCCGCTCCCGGTCCGCCAGATACGCCCGGAGATCCCGCCGGAGCTGGAGAAGCTCCTGCTCCACCTCCTCGCCAAGGACCCGCAGGACCGACCCTCCTCCGCCCAGGAGGTCTACGAGGCCCTGGCCCCGCTGCTGCCCGCACGGGGCAGCCGCACCCCGTCCGGCCCGCTCGACCCGACCCGGCCCTTCCTGCGCCCGCAGGCACCCTGGCCGGACCGGGCCGCGGTCATCCCGCCGCGGCCGAGCAGCCCGCCCGCGCCGCCCAAGCCCGACGTCCCCGGCGCCGTCGACGAGGCCCGCAAGCTCCTGGACGAGGGGCGCCTCACCCAGGCCGTGGACATCCTCGGCGGGATCCTGCCGGCGGCCGCCGCCGAGCACGGGGAGCACTCCCCGGTGGTCCGCTCCCTGCGCAAGCAGTACGCCGCCACGCTCATGGACGACGGCCAGTACCGGCGTGCCCTGCCGGAACTGCGCCGCCTCGCCGACGAGTTCCCGGCCGGGGACCCCCAGTCGCTGCGCTTCCGCTACGACTCGGCCCAGTGCCTGGAGCAACTCGGCGAGCCGGCCGCCGCCCTGGCGGAGTACCGCTCGCTGCTCCCGTTCTTCGAGAACCACTACGCCAACCCGGACCCGGGCCTGCCGCTGGAGGTCCGCCGCCGGATCGCCCACCTGCTGCTCTCCCTAGGCGACCGGCAGGCGGCCCACGACACCCTGGCCCGGCTGCTGTTCGACGCGGAACGGCTGCACGGACCGGCCCACCCCTTCCCGGCCGAGATCCGCCGCACCCTGCACTGGCTCAGCCAGGTGCGCTGACCCGGCGCCGGGCCCGTACCCGCAGGGCCGTGACCAGGACGATCCCCAGCGCACCCGCCGCGACCGCCAGCCCAGGGATCAGACCGGGCGGGCGGAACGCGCAGCTCACCGTGGTGGTGCCGGGGGAGAGCGGGATCGCCACCAGGCCCAGGTGATCGGCGGCCGGGCGGCCCTCGCAGGTCCAGCCGGCGATCGCGGGGACCGAGAGGACCGCCGTGCCGGTCGTGCCCGGCGCAAGCGTGGCGTGGACCTCGGCGGAGCCGACCCGGACCGAGGTCGCCGCCGTGGCCCGCAGGCCGGCCACCGCGGTGTCGAGCCGGGTCCGGTCCAGGCAGGACAGGGTCCACCGCGGGGGCGGGGCCGCGTCGAAGACCAGGGCCGAGGAGTTCCCGCGGGAGGGGCCCAGCGGCTGGAGGGCCGCCCGGTTGCGCGGGGCGTTGCCGTTCAGGCGGAAGGCGGGGCCGTCCGCGAGGCGGGCCGTCGCGTTGTACGCGGGGGCCCACAGGTAGGCCTCCGTGCCCGCGCGGCACACCCCGGGCGCGAGCGGCTCCTCGTACACCCGGGCGCCCAGCAACAGCTCCTGGTTGGCGAAGGGGGAGTCGTCGGCGTAGGAGAGGGCGGGGCCGGGCGGACGGGTCGTCACCAGCGGGGGCACCTCGGCGCGCCGCACCGTGCCGTCGGGCCGCAGGCGGGCGCCGACCGCGAAGACCGCGTCCGTCACCGGGTTGTCGAGGCTCTGGACGTTGCGTCCGCGCGAGGTCCAGCCCGCCCCGAGCGCGACCATCGTGCGGGTGAACACGTCCGGGGTGTGGCTGCTGTAGTACGAGCCGCCCTCGCCGCCCAGCAGCAGCGGGTCGTTGCCCGTCAGGGCCGGTCGGCCCGGGTCGGTGCGGTAGGCGGGCCAGCCCTCGGCGCCGGCCAGGGCCTCGGCCCGCGCGGTGTGCGCCGGCCCCCAGGACGGGTAGTCGTCCAGGCCGCCCAACGTGCCCTTGTGGCCGTAGGCGGTGGTGGCGGCGGCCTGCGTCAGCAGGACCAGCGCGAGCCCCCCGGCTGCCGGCCACGCGAGCCGGCGGTGGCGCAGTGCCCACCAGGCCGCGGCCGCCAGTGCCAGCCCGCCGCCGAACAGCGCGTAGCCCGCCGCCGTCGCCAGCGGGCTGTCGTACGCCCACAGCGCGGCGGCCGCCGATACGCCCGCCCCGGCCGCCAGCGCCGGCGGCCGGGGCAACCCGGCGGCGAGCCCGGTCCAGGCGGCGATCACGGCGATCCCGGCCCACA
The DNA here is from genome assembly GCF_043201215.1 of Streptomyces sp. NPDC048331. Classification (NCBI taxonomy): domain Bacteria; kingdom Bacillati; phylum Actinomycetota; class Actinomycetes; order Kitasatosporales; family Streptomycetaceae; genus Streptomyces; species Streptomyces sp. NPDC048331. The sequence continues at coordinate 6,629 of NZ_JBICYT010000030.1, forward strand.
CGAAGGTCTGTCGGTACGGGCTTCCGTTCGGGGTGGCGAAGAGGTGCCAGGCCAGGTGCGTGGGCGCGCACTGGAGGGAGAGCGCCACGGCCACGGTCAGCCCCGTCCACCACCACCGGGTACGGGCGGGGACCGCCCGGTGGAACGGCAGGGCGGCCACCAGCAGCAGGGTTCCGGTGCCCACGAACAGGGCCGGCGAGGAGAAGGAGTACGTCCCCGGCAGCAGCCGCGCGAACAGGTCGGCCGAGGACACCGGCCGGAACTCCTTGACCCACCCCGGGTACGCCTGCCCGGAGCTGAGGAAGAGGGGCAGCAGCACGGGTGCCGCGAGCGCGATCCCGAGGACGGTCGTCCCCGCCGCCCGCGCGATCACCGCCGTCCGGGCCCGGACACCCTCGCGCGTGAGCACCACCCGTACCAGCAGCACCAGGGCCGCACCCAGCGTCGCCATGTAGGCGGTGTAGAAGTTCGCCGTCCAGCAGGCCGCCACCACCAACGGCGCGAGCAGGATCCGGCGCCCGCGCAGGGCCCACTCCCCGGTGAGGCACAGCAGGGGGAAGGCGATCAAACCGTCCAACCACATCGGGTTGTAGGAGGCCTCGATCACCGACCAGCCGCACAGGGCGTACGAGGCTCCGAACAGCCCGGCCGCCCACCAGGGCCCGCGGCGCTGCGTGCGCAGCAGCCAGGTCATGGCCGCGGCCGCGGCCGACATCTTGAGCACGGTGACGACGTACACGGCGAGGTCGATGTCCGTGCGCGGGAAGAGCCCGACGAGAACGGCGAAGGGGCTGGTCAGATAGGTGCCCAGGTCCGGCAGGAAGCTCATGCCGTAGCCGGGGCGCCAGTTGAACAGCAGCCCGCCCTCCGCCCGGCCGTGCAGCAGGTCCCACAGCTGCGCGTGGAAGGGGACGAACTGGTTGCCGAGGTCGTTGACGCTGCGGTGGCGGCTTCCGTAGGGGAACACGCGGGCGGCGGCGTCCCCGGCGCACACGGCCACCGCGGTGAGCAGGGCGGCGAGCGCCGAGCCGAGCAGACTCCGGCGGCGCGGGGAGCGGCGCGGCGAGCGACGTGGCGCGGGACGCGGCGAGGTACGCGGCAAGGAGCGCGGCGAGCGGTGCGTTGTCGACATGGTGGGCCGACCTTGGCAGGGTCGGGTGACCGAAGGATGGCCTCAGGGTTGCCGGCGGCCGATCCGGGCCGTGGCCCGGGCGGCGAGGTACCCAGGATGGGTGACGGGTGGCGCGCCGCACACCCCGGAGCCCGTCGACTCGCCTATGAACGGTCCGTGTTCGGTCCGCGCGTGAATCGTTGGTCGAACCGGTGGTCCGGATCACCGTGACCTCATAACATCGATCACCGCACGGCCCTTTGTGCACCGACGCACAATCTCCCGGCCCTGGAGGCTCCTTTGCACCGTCGCACAGCGCTCTCCGTCTCCGCCGCCCTGCTGCTGGCGGCGCCCCTGCTGTCCGCCTGCTCGGGCGAACCGCGCCCCGGCACCGCGGCCGTCGTGGGCGGCGAACGGATCACCACCTCCGCGCTCCAGGCCCAGGTGAACGACGTCCGAGCGGCGCAGAACCGTTCCGGGCAGGCCGCCGCCGAACTCATCGCGAGCACCCCCCACCTGGAACGGCAGAAGCTCGACGCCCTCCTCCAGAGCCGGATCATCGACAAGATGGCCGACACCGCGGGGCTCACGGCCACCCCGAAGAACATCGAGGACGAACGCAAGGCGTACGTCGAGGAGAACGGCGGCAACGAGCAGTTCGAGGCACTGCTGTTGCAGAAGGGGGCCATGGCCCCCGGCCAGGTCGACCGCTTCCTCCGGGACCGGGTGCTCCTGACGGCGCTCACCGCCAAGTACGGAGCCGGGAAGCTGGAGGAGCCGGCCCGCGCCGCCGTCGAGGCCCTGCACATCGAGGTGAACCCGCGCTACGGCGCCTGGGACGCCAAGGAGATCAAGCTCGGCACCGGGCAGACGCCCTGGATCGACCAGCGGACGCGGCCCGAGGCGGCGCCCGCCGGAGCCTGACGCTCCGGGTCCCCCCGGGCCGTGGGCCGACGCGTCGGAGGTAGGTTCGGAGGGTGACCGACCACTCCGTACCCACCGCCACCCCCGACGCCGACGAGCCCACGGGCCGCATCGTCCTGCTGACCACCAGCCACCGGGTCGCCCCCGGCGTGCTGTCCTGGCCGGCGTGGCAGACCCTGCACGCCGCGGACCGGGTGCTGTGCGCCGACCCCGGCCACCCGCAGCTGCCGTATCTGCGGGAGGCGGGCATCGAGGTCGCGTTCGAGAGCCCGGACGCGCACGCGCTGGTCGAGGCCTGCGCGGGCGGCCGTACGGTCGTGGTGCTCCCGAGTGGCGAGGGCGACCAGCGGCTCACCGACGGACTGGCCCGGCTGGCCGGCTCGGGCCGGGTCTCCATGCCCGATTTGGAACTCCTGCCGGGCTCGTACGACCTGCCCGGCGCCCGCCTGCTCGACCTGGTCCAGGTGATGGACCGGGTCCGGCGCGAGTGCCCGTGGACCTCCCGGCAGACCCACCGGGGCCTGGCCAAGTACGCGATCGAGGAGGCGTACGAGCTGGTCGAGGCCATCGAGGACGGGGACCGCGAGGAGCTGCGCGAGGAGCTCGGCGACGTACTGCTCCAGGTGGTCTTCCACGCGCGGATCGCCGAGGAGGCCGGCCGGAACGGCGAGGACGGTGAGGACGGCGAGGACGGCGAGGAGGCCTTCTCCATCGACGACGTGGCCGGGGCGCTCGTCACGAAGCTGATCCACCGGCACCCGCACGTCTTCGGCGACGCGAAGGCCGAGACCCCGGAGGACGTCAGCGCGCACTGGCAGCGCACCAAGGCGGTGGAGAAGCGGCGGGAATCGGTCACCGACGGCATCCCGGTCGGCCAGCCCGGTCTGGCGCTCGCCGCCAAGCTCGCGGGCCGGGCCCGTACGGGCGGCGTGGCCGTGGAGCTGCCCCGCGGCGAGGGCATCGGGTACGAGCTGCTGGAGCTCGCGGCACGCGCCGAGGCGGCGGGGATCGACCCCGAGACCGCGCTGCGCGCGGCGGCCCGCGCCTACCGCGACGCGATCCGGGCGGCCGAGGGCCTCGCGGGTCCGGGCCGGTAGCGGCCCGCCCTTCTCCTAGTACTCCCTGGGCGCGCGGGCCGAGGGGTCCAGCCAGTGCGGCGCCGGGCGGTCCAGGAACCACTCGCCGAAGCCCAGCGGCCGCTCCCCGTACCCGGGGCCGCGGGCCGGTAGCGCGTCGTGGAAGAGGCGGCCGGGGCAGGCGCCCAGCTCCTGGAGCAGGTGGGCGGTCTCGTCGACGAACTGCGGCGGACCGCTGAGGTAGACGTCCTGATCCGGCCACAGTCCCCGGTGGCCGAGCGCGGTCGCGAGCCGGTCGGTGGCCTGGTTGCGGTGCTGCCCGGGCGCGGGCGTGATGTAGGTGACGGCGAGCCAACCGCAGCGGGCGGCGTACGCGTCGATGAGCGGGCGGTCGTAGAGGTGCGCGCCGTCCCGCGCCACCACGAAGAGCCGTACGTCCTGATCGGGAGGGCGCTCCGCGAGATCCTCCACCAGGGCCCGGATCGGCGCCCAACCGGTGCCGGCGGCGATCAGGCTGACCGGGCGGTCCGCGCGGCGGAAGGTCAGCTGCCCGCCGGCGGCGCCGAGCCGCAGCACGTCGCCCGGCCGGGTCTCGCGGACCAGGACGGTGCTCAGCCGGCCCCGGTCGACCCGGCTGACGTGCAGATCGAGGGTGCCGTCGGGGCGGGGGGCATTACCGATGGAGTAGGTGCGCCAGGTCGTCGGGAGGCGTTCGCTGCTCACGCTCGTGTACTGGCCGGGGAGATAGGGGAAGGGGACGTGCGGCCGGAGCGTGAGGACGCCTATGTCATCTCCGTACTGGAGGTGCCGCACGACCTCCGCGTTCCACCACGGCGGGTCCTCGCCGGTGTCGGCGGCGGCCGTCATCGCGTCGGCCATCACCTGGTAGGCCTCGGCCCAGGCCTTCTCGACGGACGGGGTCCAGGCCGCGCCGGAGGTCTCCGCGAGCGCGGCGAGCAGGCTGGCGCCGACGGCCGCGTAGTGCTCGGGGCGGACCAGGAACTTGCGGTGGTCGCGTCCCAGGTCGCGCAGGTAGGGGCCGAGGGTCTCGTCGTCGAGGTGGGCGATCAGGTGGGTGAGCGCGGCGAAGAGCCGGTCACGCTGGCGTTCCATGTCGTGCGGGGAGTCCGGGAAGAGGGCGCGGATGCCGGGGTTGTGCCAGAAGAGGTGGGAGTAGAAGAACTTGACGGCGTGCTCGGCTCGTCGCTCCACCACCGCGAAACTGCTCTTCAAGATCCTGACATCCACAAAACCGAAAGTAGGAATGCCGGAGAAGTTCAGGTCAAGGGATGGCCGATCTACGGACAGCCGCGACGAACCGCCTATATCGGATGGGGGTTCGGCGCCGGGATACGGTCGTCAGGTGCACGAGCAGACCTCCGGAACCCCCGCCGAGACCACCGCGGACACCTCTTCCACCGAGGGCCCCACCCTCTTCGACTGGGAGTTCGCGACCGACCCCTACCCGGCCTACGCCTGGCTGCGCGAGCACTCCCCGGTGCACCGCACCAAGCTGCCCAGCGGAGTCGAGGCCTGGCTCGTCACCCGGTACGCCGACGCCCGCCAGGCCTTGGCCGACCAGCGGCTCAGCAAGAATCCGGCGCATCACGCGGGGCCCGCGCACGCCAAGGGCAGGACCGGGATCCCGGGGGAGCGCAAGGCGGAGCTGATGACGCACCTGCTCAACATCGACCCGCCGGACCACACCCGGCTGCGGCGGCTGGTGTCCAAGGCGTTCACCCCGCGCAGGGTCGCCGAGTTCGCCCCGCGGGTGCAGGCGCTCACCGACCACCTGATCGACGCCTTCGCGGCGAAAGGTGAGGCTGATCTCATTCACGAGTTCGCCTTCCCGCTCCCCATCTATGCCATCTGCGACATGCTCGGGGTCCCGCGCGAGGACCAGGACGACTTCCGTGACTGGGCCGGCATGATGATCCGCCACGGCGGCGGTCCGCGCGGCGGGGTGGCCCGGTCGGTCAAGCAGATGCGGACCTACCTCGGTGAACTCATTCACCGCAAAAGGGATGATCTGGGCGACGATCTGATCTCCGACCTGATCCGGGCGAGCGACCACGGGGACCATCTGACGGAGGGCGAGGCCACCGCCATGGCCTTCATCCTGCTTTTCGCCGGTTTCGAGACCACCGTGAACCTCATCGGCAACGGGGTCCACTCCCTCTTCATGAACCCCGACCAGCGCGAGCGCCTCCAGCGCTCCCTCGCCGCCGGGGAGAGCGGAATGCTGGCCACCGGGGTCGAGGAACTGCTGCGGTACGACGGCCCGGTGGAACTCGCCACCTGGCGGTTCGCCACCGAGTCGCTGACGCTCGGCGGCATGCGGATCGAGGCGGGTGACCCGGTCCTGGTCGTCCTCGCGGCCGCCGACCGGGATCCGGAGCGCTTCGCGGAGCCGGATACCCTCGACCTCTCCCGGACCGACAACCAGCACCTCGGATACGGGCACGGCATCCACTACTGCCTGGGTGCTCCGCTCGCACGACTTGAAGGGCAGACCGCGCTCGCGACTTTGCTGACGCGTCTGCCTGATCTGGAACTGGCTGTTCCGCCCCAAGACCTGCGCTGGCGTGGTGGGTTGATCATGCGAGGGCTACGTACTCTTCCCGTTCGATTCGCGGCTCAAAACACTTGCGCGAAACCTGATTAAAAGTCAGATCCGGCTTGAACTTGTGACAATCGTTCGAAGGCCGCTAGGTTCTGCCGTTACCCCGCTGTTATGCGAAAGGTGATCCCTCATGCTCTCCGGGAACGGCCGTCACAGACGCCCCCGCCAGGTCCCCGCGCTGGTCGTCACAGCCGGTGTCACTGGCTCCGCGTTGGCCATGCCTCTGCTGGCCGCCACCAGCGCCACCGCCGCCGACACGTCCACATGGGACAAGGTCGCCGAGTGCGAGAGCGGTGGCTCCTGGAGCGCCAACTTCGGCAGCGGCGCCTACGGCGGACTCCAGTTCACCCAGGAGGAATGGCAGAGCGCCGGCGGGCTCGAATTCGCCGAGCGCCCCGACCTGGCGAGCCGTTCGCAGCAGATCGCCGTGGCCGAGCGGGTGCTGGGCTCGACAGGGCCGCAGGCGTGGCCGCTGTGCGCGGCCTCGGCCGGCCTGGTCAAGGAGAGCCCCGCCGCACAGGTGGACCCCGGTCTGCCCGGCGGCCGGGGCCCGCTGACTCCCGCACCGTCCCGCCCGGACGACGCCGTTCCGTCGACCGGCGGCAGCAAGCCGTCCACGGACTACGGATCCCCGACCCCGGCCCCGGACCCGAGCCCGTCCAGCACCCCGTTCCTCATTCCCGACGCCCCGTCCATCGGACTGCCCGTCATGCCCGCCCCGGACGTCCCGACGACGCCCCCGGTCGACCCGACGGCCCCGGTGCAGCCGGGCGACCCGACCGATACGCCGACCCCCGTCGACCCGACGGCGCCGACGCAGCCGGTCGACCCGACCGCGCCGCCCACCACCGCGCCCGTCACGCCGGGGCTGCCCCCGGTCGACCCGACGGCCCCCGTGACCCCGGTGGTCCCGCAGACCACCGGTGCCACTCCGGTCGAGGGCAACGGCAAGCACCGCGGTGCGCCGGAGGCCGACCCGTCGGCTCTGCCTGACGCCTCGTCGAACCCCGTCTACACGGTCCAGGCGGGCGACAGCCTGGCGACCATCGCGGTTGCCAAGGGCGTAAAGGGGGGCTGGAACGGTCTCTACCAGGCCAATGAGCAGGTCATCGGCGAGGACGCCGACCTCATCAAGCCGGGTCAGAACCTGGATCTAACCCCGCAATAAGGACAGTTCAGTTATCCGGAAAGAGTCGAATGTCGGATTTCTGTAAGTGAGACATGTGTCTCTTCCGGTCAACTGGCGTGTCTCGCCCAGGGCATTGCGCAAACCCTGCCCTCACCTGCGCAAACACCCCTGCGAGGGACGCAAGTAGGGGTCGTTTCTCCCCGATGTTGCTCGTTGAACATCGGGGAGAGACCTGTCTACCTTCTGAATCGCTCGCCACCGCGAGCTCCTTCGACCGCATCGCCGAATCCTGCCGGCGGACGGGGGGAACAGTCGTCGCGTCAAGCGCCGAAGGCAGGAGCGGGGGAACCAAGGTAGGTGCCGGGAGCGGCCGTTGAGAGACGGTCACGCCACCGGCTTGGGGTCAAGACGTGCGCTAGGTCGCACGGCCGGGCAACTCACTCGCCCGAACCCGACAGCTCACCTCGTAGGCGTCGGTGAGGAGAAACTCCATGCTGCTTTCCGGCAAGGGCAAGCACCGTCGCGGTACTGCAATCGAGCGGTCTGTCCGGATCGTCACGCTCGCCGGTGTCGCCGGTGTGGCCGTGGCCGCCCCCCTGATGGCCGCGGGCACCGCCAGCGCCGCCACCTCGTCCGAGTGGGACAAGGTCGCGCAGTGCGAGTCCGGTGGCAACTGGGCCATCAACACGGGCAACGGCTACTACGGCGGCCTGCAGTTCTCGCCCTCCACCTGGTCCGGCTTCGGCGGCAAGTCCTACGCCCCGCAGGCCAACCAGGCCACCAAGGCGCAGCAGATAGCCGTCGCGGAGAAGGTCCTCAAGAGCCAGGGCAAGGGCGCCTGGCCGTCCTGCGGCAAGGGTCTGTCGAACTCCTCCTACGCCGGTGGCGGCGCCGAGGCCCCGGCCTCCAAGCCGCAGTCGAAGCCGAAGCCGAAGGCCGAGACGAAGAAGACCGAGACCAAGAAGACCGAGACCAAGGTCGCGCCGAAGCAGGAGACCAAGCGTCCCGAGGCTCCGACCACCCGCTCCGAGCGCGCCGAGGCTCCGGTCGCGCCGAAGACCGGCAACGGCTCGTACGAGGTCAAGTCGGGCGACACCCTGGGCACCATCGCCGAGGCCAACGGCGTCAAGGGCGGCTGGCAGCAGCTGTTCGAGCTCAACAAGGACATCGTCGTGGACGCCGACCTGATCTACCCGGGTCAGAAGCTGAAGCTCAGCTGAACACCGCGGTAGCACCGCGGGAACATGTACGCGGCGTCAGCTGACACCGTGCAGGATTCCCACCGCCCGGCGCGTGCCTCACGCGCCGGGCGGTGCCGCGTTCGGCCCAGTAGCCCGATGATCAAGCGACCCTATGTCCCGGAAGAGGGGTATTCGGTCCCTTTTTCGTCCCAGGGTCCGGGCGGTCGGGCGGTCGAGTGCCCGGAGCCGGTTAGGCTCTAGGCGGCAAGGCCATCCCACGGCCTGACATGCCACCGCACACTCAGCGTCACATCCCAGAAGGAGATGCTCGTGCCGTCCATCGACGTCGTCGTAGCCCGGGAAATCCTGGACTCCCGAGGCAACCCCACGGTCGAGGTCGAGGTGGGCCTCGACGATGGCAGCACCGGCCGTGCTGCAGTTCCGTCCGGCGCCTCCACCGGTGCATTCGAGGCCATCGAGCTGCGTGACGGTGACCCCAACCGTTACTTCGGCAAGGGTGTCGAGAAGGCCGTCCTCGCCGTCATCGAGCAGATCGGCCCGGAGCTCGTCGGCTACGACGCCACCGAGCAGCGGCTGATCGACCAGGCCATGTTCGACCTGGACGCCACCGACAACAAGGGCTCGCTCGGCGCCAACGCCATCCTCGGCGTGTCCCTGGCCGTCGCGCACGCCGCGTCCGAGGCCTCGGACCTTCCGCTCTTCCGCTACCTCGGCGGTCCGAACGCGCACCTGCTGCCCGTTCCGATGATGAACATCCTCAACGGTGGGTCGCACGCCGACTCCAACGTGGACATCCAGGAGTTCATGATCGCCCCCATCGGCGCGGAGTCCTTCTCCGAGGCGCTGCGTTGGGGTGCCGAGGTCTACCACACCCTCAAGAAGGTCCTGCACACCAAGGGCCTCTCCACCGGCCTGGGTGACGAGGGCGGCTTCGCCCCGAACCTGGAGTCCAACCGCGCCGCGCTCGACCTCATCATCGAGGCGATCAAGCAGGCCGGCTACGTCCCGGGCAAGGACATCGCGCTCGCGCTCGACGTCGCCGCGTCCGAGTTCTACAAGGACGGCCAGTACGAGTTCGAGGGCAAGTCCCGCTCGGCCGCCGAGATGACCGACTACTACGCCGAGCTCGTCGAGGCGTACCCGCTCGTCTCCATCGAGGACCCGCTGTTCGAGGACGACTGGGACGGCTGGAAGACCATCACCGACCGCCTCGGCGCCAAGGTCCAGATCGTCGGTGACGACCTGTTCGTCACCAACCCGGAGCGCCTGGCCCGCGGTATCGAGGAGGGCTCCGCGAACGCCCTGCTCGTGAAGGTGAACCAGATCGGTTCGCTGACCGAGACCCTGGACGCCGTCGAGATGGCCCAGCGCAACGGCTTCAAGTGCATGATGTCCCACCGCTCCGGTGAGACCGAGGACGTCACCATCGCCGACCTCGCCGTCGCCGTGAACTGCGGTCAGATCAAGACCGGCGCCCCGGCCCGCTCGGACCGTGTCGCCAAGTACAACCAGCTGCTGCGCATCGAGGAGATCCTCGACGACGCCGCGGTGTACGCGGGCCGCTCCGCCTTCCCGCGCTTCAAGGGCTAATCACCCCCCTGAGGGGCTGGCCTCCGTACGTCCCCGCACTCGGTCCCGTACCGTGTGCGGGGACGTATTGCGTAGTGCGTACCTAGGGGAGGCGGACCAATGGCCGGGAACCGGGATCGGTTCTCCACCTTCTCCACCGCGACGAGGCTCAAGCAGCTCGGCGAGCGGACCGCCGCCCACGTCTACCGGTCGCAGTCGCGGCGTCAGGTCCGCCGCAGCCGGCTCACCGGCCGCGCCGCGCTCCTGGTGCTCGTCCTCTGTACGCTGGTCGTCGCCCTCGCGTACCCGATGCGCCAGTACGTCTCCCAGCGTTCGGAGATCGCGAAGCAGCAGCGGGCCGCCGCGGCCGCGCGGGACCGCCTGGAGCGGCTCCGCGACGAGAAGGCCCGCTGGCAGGACGACGCCTACGCGGAGCAGCAGGCGCGCAAGCACCTGCACTTCCTGAGGCCGGGGGAGATCAGCTACATCATGAGCGACCCCGGGGCCCAGCCCCCGCAGCAGCACCGGACCGGTCAGGCCGGCTCCGACCGCCCCTGGTACTCCAACGTCTGGGACGGCGTCGACAAGGCCGACCGTCCCGGCGAGTGATCCGGCCCGCAGGGCCGAAGCACCACAGCACCGCAGCACCCATCCACGAGAACGAAGAGACTTCCTCCAGGCATGCAGACGCCCCCGCCCCAGACCGACCGGACCGAGCCGACCGACGCGGACATCGACGCGTTCCAGCAGCAGCTCGGCCGCCCGCCGCGCGGGCTGCGCGCCATCGCGCACCGCTGCCCCTGCGGCCAGCCGGACGTGGTGGAGACCGCCCCGCGCCTCCCCGACGGCACCCCCTTCCCGACGCTGTACTACCTCACCTGCCCGCGCGCGGCCTCCGCGATCGGCACGCTGGAGGCGAACGGCGTGATGAAGGAGATGCAGGCCCGGCTCGCCGAGGACAAGGAACTGGCCGCCGCCTACCAGGCCGCCCACGAGGACTACATCGAGCGGCGCGACGCCATCGAGGTGCTCCAGGGCTTCCCGAGCGCCGGCGGCATGCCGGACCGGGTGAAGTGCCTGCACGTGCTGGTCGGCCACTCCCTGGCCGCCGGCCCCGGGGTGAACCCGTTCGGCGACGAGGCCCTCGCCATGCTGCCGGAGTGGTGGGCCAAGGGCGCCTGCGTCGTGCCGTGCGGGGAGAAGAAGACGGACGAGCAGGAGTCCGGCGCGTGACCCGGGTCGCCGCCGTCGACTGCGGTACGAACTCCATCCGGCTGCTGGTGGCGGACTGCGACCCGGCCACCGGTGAGCTGATCGAGCTGGACCGCCGGATGACGATCGTCCGGCTGGGCCAGAGCGTGGACCGGACCGGCCGGCTGGCCCCGGAGGCACTGGAGCGTACCTTCGCCGCCTGCCGTGAGTACGCGGGAGTGATCAAGGAGTTCGGGGCGGAGCGGGTGCGCTTCGTGGCGACCTCCGCCTCCCGGGACGCGGAGAACCGGGCGGACTTCGTCCGGGGTGTCCTGGACATCCTGGGCGTCGAGCCCGAGGTGATCTCCGGTGACCAGGAGGCGGAGTTCTCCTTCACCGGCGCCACCAAGGAGCTCACGGCGCACGAGCACCTGGAGCGCCCCTTCCTGGTGGTGGACATCGGCGGCGGCTCGACCGAGTTCGTGGTCGGCGAGGAGCACGTACGGGCCGCCCGGTCCGTGGACATCGGCTGCGTCCGGATGACCGAGCGGCACCTGGTGGTGGACGGGGTCGTCACCGACCCGCCGACCGCGGAGCAGGTCGCCGCGATCCGGGCCGACATCGAGGCGGCGCTGGACCTGGCCGCCGAGAGCGTCCCGCTGGCCGAGGCGCGCACCCTGGTGGGCCTGGCCGGGTCGGTGACCACGGTCGCCGGGATCGCGCTGGAACTGCCGGCGTACGAGTCCTCCGCGATCCACCACTCCCGGATCTCCTACGAGCAGGTGCGCGCGATCAGCGAGCGCATGCTGACGGCGACGCACGCGGAGCGCGCGGCGATCCCCGTGATGCACGCGGGCCGGGTGGACGTGATCGGCGCGGGCGCGCTGGTGCTTTTGGCGATCATGGAGCGCATCGGCGCTTCCGAGGTTGTCGTGTCGGAGCACGACATCCTCGACGGCATCGCCATCAAGACCGCGGAAGACGCCGAGGCCGGCAGGAGCCGCTGAACGATGGCGCTCCGGTCGGCCGACCGGAGCGCCGTCGTCACGTCGGACTCAGATGTTGCGGTAGACGTCGCGCCGGTCGCCGACCTTGACGACGAGGATGACGAGCTCACCGTCCAGGACTTGATAGGCGATCCGGTAGCTGCCGACCCGGAGCCGGTAGAGGCCGGACGGTCCGGTGAGTTTCTCGACGTCGGCGTCCTCGCGGTACGGATCGTCTCCCAGCGCGGTCAGCGCGGCGAGGATGCGCATCGCGGTCGGCCTGTCGATCGCCCGGAGCTGTCGTTGCGCCGCCGTGGTGAACCGGAACGCGTACTTCACGCCGCTCCGTCACCCCGCTCGCTGAACAGGTCGGCCAGCAGCTCTGCCATGGTCACAGTCGGACCGTCTTCGGCCAGCACGGCCTCCGCCTCGCGGGCGAGCAGTTCGTCCGCCGCCTCTTCGAGCGCGTTGAAGTCCGCGATGGGGACCAGGGCAGCCACCGGAGCGCCGTTACGGGTGATTATGGTCGGTGTGCCCTGCTCCGCCCGATTGATGTGGTCCGCGAGATGGGCGCGGGCCTCGCGCACGGTCACTGCGTTCTCACTCATGACAGCAGTGTACGCGCGGAGGTGTACACGCACCGGTCCGGCAGTGAACATGTGCGGGTTCACCGGGAATGCTGGATGGAATCGCTTGGTCGATCGCTTGAACGACCTTCGAACCAGTCCGTGAGGGCTGTTTCGGGGTCGCCGCGCCCGTGATCCACATCAACTTCGTGAAGTTCTTCACAAGGAAAAAGGGTCTATGGAGTCGATGGAGGGGCCCTTTGGGGTCCTCCGGAGGCCCGCAGGCCCTTTTTCGCTCTCGTTCGTGCGATCGACGGAGGCGACGGGGTCCGCGTCAGAGGTATGGACGAAGCCCTGTGGTCCAGTCCGCTTTCGGCCTTGGAGGCCAGTTCAGGACGGGTGAACAACGACTCCGGACACCTTCTGGTTCCCATCCCGCGTCATGACCTCCGTCACGTGGGCGGCGGAGTGTAGCAGAGGGTCTCCCCGTCCTTGTGAAGGGGCTCACGAGCGACACCCCTTTGGGTGCTGGATACTCGTTCCATGAGCACCACGGAGCGTCCCAGGATCCTCGTTGTAGGAGGTGGGTACGTAGGCCTGTACGCAGCCAAGCGCATCATGAAGAAGATGCGCTACGGCGAGGCGACCGTCACGGTCGTCGACCCGCGCTCGTACATGACCTACCAGCCCTTCCTCCCTGAAGTGGCCGCAGGCAGCATCTCGCCTCGGCACGTCGTCGTCCCGCTGCGACGCGTGCTGCCCAAGGCAGAGGTTCTCACCGGCCGGGTCACCAGCATCGACCAGGACCGCAAGGTCGCCGTCGTCACGCCGCTCGTCGGCGAGGCGTACGAGCTGCCCTTCGACTACCTGGTGATCGCGCTCGGCGCCGTCTCCCGCACCTTCCCGATCCCCGGCCTCGCCGAACAGGGCATCGGTATGAAGGGCGTCGAAGAGGGCATCGGCCTGCGCAACCACGTCCTCGAGCAGCTCGACAAGGCCGAGTCCACGACGGACGAGAACGTCCGCCGCAAGGCCCTCACCTTCGTCTTCGTCGGCGGCGGCTTCGCCGGTGCGGAGACCATCGGTGAGGTCGAGGACATGGCTCGGGACGCCGCGAAGTACTACTCCACGATCAAGCGCGAGGACATGCGCTTCATCCTGGTCGACGCGGCCGACAAGATCCTTCCCGAGGTCGGGCCCAAGCTCGGCACCTGGGGTAAGGAGCACCTCGAGTCCCGCGGCATCGAGATCTACCTCAGCACCTCCATGGACTCCTGCGTGGACGGCCACGTGGTGCTGAAGAACGGCCTCGAGGTCGACTCCAACACCATCGTGTGGACCGCCGGCGTCAAGCCGAACCCGGTGCTGGCCCGTTACGGCCTGCCGCTGGGCCCCCGCGGCCACGTGGACGCCCAGCCGACCCTCCAGGTCACGGGCACGGACTACATCTGGACCGCCGGCGACAACGCCCAGGTTCCGGACGTCGCCTCCCGCAAGGCCGGCGTCGAGAACGCCTGGTGCCCGCCGAACGCCCAGCACGCGCTGCGTCAGGCCAAGGTCCTCGGCGACAACGTCATCTCGGGCATGCGGGGCTTCCCGCAGGCCGAGTACTCGCACTCCAACAAGGGTGCGGTGGCGGGCCTCGGCCTCCACAAGGGCGTCGCGATGATCGTCATGGGCAAGACGAAGATCAAGCTCAAGGGCCGGCTGGCCTGGTACATGCACCGTGGCTACCACGGCATGGCCATGCCGACCTGGAACCGCAAGATCCGCGTCTTCGCCGACTGGACCCTCGCGATGTTCCTCAAGCGCGAGGTCGTCTCCCTCGGTGCGCTGGAGACCCCGCGCGAGGAGTTCTACGAGGCCGCCAAGCCGGCGCCGGCCCCGGCCGCCGCCGCTGCCCCGGCCGCGAAGGCCAAGGCCTCCTGACGGTTCCGACCGGCAGGAGCTGAGCTCCACCCGCTCCACTTGCTCCAACCGCTGCACCTGTACGACTTGTACGACCCCGAAGGGGCCGCCCGCCATCCGTGGTGCGGGCGGCCCCTTCGGCGTACCCGGGGCCCGGGATGGGTAGACGGAGGGGTCGGAGTTTTGTGGAGGTGCGCCATGACCGACGCCGCGCCGCGGCTCGCCGTTGTTGCCGAGACCCTGCTGGGTGCCCCGCTGCCGGTACGTGTGCGGGCCTGGGACGGCAGCGAGGCCGGCCCGCCCGACGGCCCCGTGCTCGTCATCCACGACCGCCGAGCCGTGCGGCGGATGCTCTGGAGGCCCGGCGAGCTGGGCCTGGCCAGGGCCTGGGTAGCGGGCGAACTGACGGTCGAGGGAAGTCTGTTCGAGCTGCTGGACCGGGTGGCGGGCCTCTTGTGGGCGCGCGAGCCCGACCCGCCGCCCGTCGTCCTCACCGTCTCCACCGCCCAAGGCGGTCCCGGACCGTTCGCGGCCCTCGGCGGCATCGCCCGCCGCGCCGGGCTGCCCGCGCTCTCCGACCTGCCGGGGGCGCGGTGGCGCGACCCCGCCCACCGGGCCGCCGCGCGCGAGCTGATCGCCATCGCCGGACCGCTGCCCCCGCCCCCGCCCCCCGCCGAGGAGGCGGCCTCCAGGCGGCGCGGAACCCGCCACAGCAAGAGCCGGGACCGCCGGGCCGTCAGCCACCACTACGACGTCGGCAACGACTTCTACGAACGGGTCCTGGGCCCCACCATGGTGTACTCCTGCGCCTACTGGAGCCCCGGCTCCACCCTGGAGCGGGCCCAGTACGACAAGCTCGACCTGGTCTGCCGCAAGCTCGCCCTGCGGCCCGGGGACCGGCTGCTCGACGTCGGCTGCGGCTGGGGCTCCATGGCACTGCACGCGGCCCGCGAGTACGGCGTCCGGGTCACCGGGGTCACGCTCTCCCGAGAGCAGGCCGTGTACGCCCGTAAACGGGTCGCGGACGAGGGACTGACGGAGCGGGTGGACATCCGGATCCAGGATTACCGGGACGTCGACGACGGGCCGTTCGACGCCATCTCCTCCATCGGGATGGCCGAACACGTCGGAGCCGACCGCTACCGGGACTACGCCCGTGCCCTGCACGCCCTGCTGCGCCCCGGCGGGCGGCTGCTGAACCATCAGATCGCCCGTCCGCCGGAGCCGGACGAGGAGGCGTACCGGATCGACGAGTTCATCGACGCCTACGTCTTCCCCGACGGCGAGCTCTCGCCGCTCGGCACCACCGTCGGCGAGCTGGAGCGGGCCGGCTTCGAGGTCCGTGACGTCGAGGCGCTGCGCGAGCACTACGGGCTGACCCTGCGGGCCTGGGTGGCCCGGCTGGAGGAGCACTGGGCGGAGGCGGTACGGCTGACCTCGCCCGGGCGGGCCCGGGTCTGGCAGCTCTACATGGCGGCCTGCGCGCTGGGCTTCGAGCGGGGCCGGCTCGGGGTCAACCAGGTGCTCGCGGTACGCCCCACGGCGGCCGGGGACGCCCGGCTGCCCCTGAGGCTGCGCACCTGGGACACGGAAGCAGAAACGGTCTAGCAGCGGTCGGGAGCGCGGAAGGGCCCCGGGGCGGTGTGCCCCGGGGCCCTTCCTGTGTCCCTGCCGCCGCTACTCCGTCTTGATGGCGGTGAGCATGTTCAGGCGGGCGGCGCTACGGGCCGGCCACATGGCGGCCAGGACACCGACCACGGCGGCCAGCAGGAGGAAGATGCCGATCCGGTCCCACGGGAGGATCAGTTCGTAGTTCGGCATGGACTTCGCCAGCGTGCTGCCGACGGCCCAGGCGAGGAAGACGCCGATGGCGACACCCAGCGCCGCGCCGAAGAGCGAGATCGACACGGCCTCCAGGCGGATCATGTTCTTGACCCGGCCCCGGTCGAGACCGATCGCCCGCAGCATGCCGATCTCCTGGGTCCGCTCGAAGACGGACATCGCCAGCGTGTTGACCACGCCGAGCACCGAGATGAGCAGTGCCATGCCGAGCAGGCCGTACATGATGTTCAGCATGGTGTTGATCATGCCGCCCATCTCGTTGCGCATGTCCTGCTGGGTGGCGACGTTGATGGCCGGGTTCTTGCCGAGCGCGTCGACGACCTTCTGCTGACCGGCCTTGGAGGCCCCGCCGTCGACGTTGACGTACACCTCGGAGACGGCGCTCTCCTCGCTGTGCTTGCTGAGGATCTTGTCGTCGAGGACGTACGGGGAGAGCAGGCCCTCCATGTCCTTGTAGACCGCGCCGACCTTCAGGGTCTCCGTCTGGCCGTCCTCGTACTTCACGTTCACCGTGGAACCGACGGCGAGGTTCGCCTTCTTCGCGGTCTTCTCGGCGACCAGGATCTCGCCCTTGCCGAGGGATTCCACGGAGCCGCTGACGGTCTCGATGTTCAGCAGCCGGCCGATGCCGGCCGGGTTGACGCCGGAGGCGGACCGGAAGTCGTCGCCGACCATGAAGTACCCGGCGGTCTGCGGGGAGACCGCCTTGATGCCGGGGGTCTTGGCCAGCGTCTCGGTCACCGACCGGTCGAGGTAGCCCATGCCGCCGGCCATGGAGACCTTGTAGTCGGCCTTGAGCTTCTCGGTGCTCATCCGGTCGACGACCTTGCCGACGGTGATGCCGAGCACCGACAGGGTGGTGACCAGGGTCAGGCCGATCGCCAGCGAGGCGGCGGTGACGGCGGTGCGGCGCGGGTTGCGGACGGCGTTCTGGGAGGCCAGCTTGCCGGGGATCCCGAACACCTTCTGCAGCAGCGGGCGCAGGGCCCCGATGACCGGCCTGGCGAGCAGGGGCAGCAGCACGATCATGCCGATGAGCATGAAGAAGGCGCCCGCGCCGATGGTCATACGGCCGGTGTCGCCGCCGCTCGAGACGCCGAGCAGGACCAGGCCGATGCCGATGACGCTGATGATCGAGCCGAGGATGTTGCGGACGAGCAGGGACTTCGCGGTGGCGGGCAGGTGGGCGCTGCCCATGGCGGCGACCGGGGCGATCCGGCCGGTGCGCCAGGCCGGCAGCACCGCGGCGACCGTGGTGACCAGGACGCCGATGACCAGGGCCGCGACGATGGTGCCCGGGGCGATCACGAGGTCACCGCCCGGGAGCTTGGCGCCGAACGATTCGAGCACCGAGCGCATGCCGACCGCGAGTCCGATGCCGCTGAGCAGGCCGACGACGGCGGAGACGACGCCGACGACCAGGGCCTCGGCGAGCACCGAGCGCATGACCTGACCCCGGTTGGCGCCGATGGCGCGCAGCAGGGCCAGCTCCTTGGTGCGCTGGGCGACCAGCATGGTGAACGTGTTGTAGATCAGGAAGATGCCGACGAAGAGCGAGATGCCGGCGAAGACGAGCAGCATGGTGCCCATCTGACCGAGGCCCTTCTCGATGTCCTTGGCCTGCTTCTCGGCGAGCGCGGCGCCCGTCTGGGCGGTGGTGTGCTTGCCGTCGACCAGCGGCTTGATGTCGGCGAGCAGCTTCTCGTCCGAGGTGCCTGCCTTGGCCGCGACCGACATCTCGTGGAAGTAGCCGGGCTTGAGGTAGAGCTCCTGGGCGACCTTGGTCTCGAAGAGCACGAGGCTGCCGCCGGCCTGGACGCCGCCGTCCTCGGTGGTGAAGACACCGGCGAGGGAGTACTCCTTCACCGGGCCGTTCGTGGCGACGCGCACCTTGTCGCCGACCTTGTACTTGCCCGTCTCGGCGGTCGCCTTGTCGAGCGCGATCTCGTCGGCCTTGGCCGGACCGGCGCCCGCGACGAAGGCGTACCGCGGGTTCTTGCCGTCCTTGACGGGCGTGAAGTTGGAGCCCTGGTTGGACCAGCCGGCGCCGATCAGCTTGCCGTTCTCGTCGCCGACGCCGGCGAATCCGCTGACGCGTCCGGAGACGGACTCGACGCCCGGGAGCGCCTTGACCTTGTCGAGGGTGGCCTGGCCGAGGCCCGGCTCGCCCTCCTTCTCACCCTGGTCGTTGCGGCCCTGGCCGTAGGAGGTGACGGAGACGGCGACGCCCGCGTAGTCCTTGGCGGACTGGCCGGAGAGGGACTTCTTGAGGGTGTCGGTGAAGACGAGGGTGCCGGAGACGAAGGCGACGCCGAGGGTGACGGCGAGCACCGTCATCAGCAGCCGGGCCTTGTGCGCGAGGACATTGCGCAGGGCTGTACGGAACATGGGTTTCGAGTCCTGGGGCTGGAAGTCTGGAGGAGGGCTGCGGAGGTGGCCCGGATCAGCTGGTGCGGCCCTTGGCGTCGAAGGCCTTCATTCGGTCCAGCACGCCGTCGGCGGTGGGGTTGTGCATCTGGTCGACGATCGCGCCGTCGGCGAGGAAGATGACGCGGTCCGCGTAGGAGGCGGCGGCCGGGTCGTGGGTGACCATCACCACGGTCTGGCCGAGCTCGCGCACCGAGTTGCGCAGGAAGCCCAGGACCTCGGCGCCCGAGCGGGAGTCCAGGTTTCCGGTGGGCTCGTCGCCGAAGATGATCTCGGGGCGGGAGGCCAGGGCGCGGGCCACGGCCACGCGCTGCTGCTGCCCGCCGGAGAGCTGGGTGGGGCGGTGGGACAGGCGCTCGGAGAGGCCGACCATGTTGATCACCGCGTCCAGCCACTGCTTGTCGGGCTTGCGGCCGGCGATGTCCATGGGGAGCGTGATGTTCTCCAGGGCCGTCAGGGTCGGCAGCAGGTTGAAGGCCTGGAAGATGAAGCCGATCTTGTCCCGGCGGAGCTGGGTGAGCTGCTTGTCCTTGAGGCTCCCGAGCTCGGTGTCGCCGATGCGGACGGAGCCTTCGGAGAAGGTGTCGAGTCCGGCGACGCAGTGCATCAGGGTGGACTTGCCGGAGCCCGAGGGTCCCATGATCGCGGTGAACTCCCCCTGCGTGAAGTCCACGCTGACCTTCTTGAGGGCGTGCACCTGGGTCTCGCCCTGGCCGTACACCTTGGAGAGGCCGATGGCGCGGGCGGCCACGGCCTGAGAGGTGTGCGGGGCGTAGTTCATGGTGGTCACGGGACGGCTCCTCGGTCTGCGGTGCGGGGACGTTTCCATCCTCGCCGCGGGTACCCCCGCCCCGGATCAGCCGCCGTGCCTGTTCCTCGGCCCACTGGAGTCTGACGGCGGACGGGCACGCGTCCTCCTCTGGTATGACAGGGCACCCGTCGGGGGGCGGTGGCCCGGGGTGGCGGGGAGGGTGGCGCGGGGGGTGGCGGGGGCCGTCGAAATCCCGTCATTCCCGTACAGGTGGTGATCGACGTCCAGAACGGGCCGACCGTGCGTTCTCGGGCCTGACGAACCCTCAAGCGCCAATAAAATCAGACAACATCGGAAAGTTCGCAGGTTGGCACAGGGAGTGATCCGGATAGGCTCGACTCAGCGTTCAAGGCTTTTTCACGGGGGCCGCCACGCCTTGCCCGGATGGTGGAATGCAGACACGGCGAGCTTAAACCTCGCTGGCCTTCGGGCCGTGCCGGTTCAAGTCCGGCTCCGGGCACCATCAACGGCACGGTGTCCGGCCCCGCGGGATCGACCGACCGCGGATGCGGGGGACGTGCGCGTCGCCCGCGCCACCCACGCACGAGAAGCCCGGGACCTTGCGCGACGACGTCAACCGGACCGGACCGCCGTCGCCCACCGAGCCGGGTGAAGACCGCCCGGTACGCCACGACCGAGCGGCGGCCACCCGGCACGCCCGGCCGGACGGGTAGGAGGGGCCGGACCGGTTACGGCCTCTTTATTCACTGCGCTCCGTCGTGGCCTCTCCTAAGATCCTCCTCCAGCAGTAGGGTGCTTTTTTTGCGAGCGCATTACTCTTGTTGCAAGGCCGCGCTCGGTGGCCACGGAGGAGTGAGATGAGGAGCAGTAACCCGGTCTTCTCGCGACGGGGGTTCAGCCGCGACAACGGTGGCTACGCGGGCTTTGACGCGCAGCCGCAGCAGGCCGGGACCAACCCGTACGCGACCAACCCGTACGCGGCCGACCCGACCACCGGCATGCCGCAGGCCCCGGCCCGCGCCAACGTGATGACCATGGACGACGTCGTGAGCCGTACGGCCATGACGCTCGGCACGCTCGTCGTGACGGCCACCCTCGCCTGGATCGCGCTGCCGGTCGACCCGGACAACCTCGGCAAGTCGTACGGCATCGCCATCGGCGCGGCTCTCGTCGCGCTCGTCCTCGTGATCGTCCAGTCGTTCAAGAGCAAGCCCGTCCCGGGCCTGATCCTGGCGTACGCGGCGTTCGAGGGTGTGTTCCTCGGCGTCATCAGCGCGGCCGTCAGCACCTACCTCGGCCCCGGCGTGGTCATGCAGGCCGTGATGGGCACGATGTGCGTCTTCGCCGCCGTGCTCTTCGCGTACAAGATGCGCTGGATCCGCGTCACCCGCCGCTTCTACGGCTTCGTGATGGCCGCGGCCCTCGGCTTCATGCTGCTGATGCTCGTGAACTTCGTGGTCGCGCTCATCTTCGGCGGTGACGGCCTCGGCTTCCGCAGTGGCGGCCTCGGCCTGCTGTTCGGTGCCATCGGCGTCATCCTCGGCGCCTGCTTCCTCGCCCTCGACTTCAAGCAGGTCGAGGACGGCATCACCTACGGTGCCCCGCGCGAGGAGGCCTGGCTGGCGGCCTTCGCCCTCACCATGACCCTGGTCTGGATCTACGTCGAGATGCTGCGCATCTTCTCGATCCTCTCGGGCGACGACTAGCAGGACCCGCACGCCGACCACCGGCCTGCGCACAGCATGGGGAAGGCCCCGCGAGCACTCGGCTCGCGGGGCCTTCCCGCGCATAGGGGTACGGGAAACGAGGTCGGGGGAGAGGGGCTCAGCCGAGCCGGCGTGCGGCTCTGCGCAGGTCGTACTCGTGGATGATCGCCTTGGCCTGGCCGTACGACAGCTCGTGAGCGCCGCGCAGCCAGCTGACCTTCTCCTCGAACCGGACGAGTGAGGGGCCGTCGTCCACGGTGCGGAGCCAGTCGGAGACTTCACGACCGGTGGTCTGGGGGATTCTGTCGATCATGTTGCGGTGGGTCTGTTCGGAGAACTCTACGGACATGGGCGCCTCCGGAGGTATCGCCGTGCTGTTCTCTTCACGCCACCGTGCCGGAGAGTTCGCCCGTTGGCAATGGGGCCCGGGCGGCGCGTAAGGTCGGCCGGGTGCTTGATACTTCGCCCCTGACCGCCGTCGTGGAACGTTTCGCCGACCGGCTGCGGGCCGCGCCGCAGAGCCGCCTGCAGCAGGGTGCCGCCGCCGCGGCGCTGGACCTGGCCCGCGAACTGTCCGTACGGGCCCAGCGGATCGAGACCCCCGGGCAGGAGCCGAAGGAGGTGCCGGACGCCGGCATCTTCGTGGTCGGCGATCAGGTGGCGGTGACCGGGCTGGACCTCGCCGAGGCGCTGCGCGCCGCGGCCCCGGACAGCGCGAAGGCCCCGTCCGAGGTGCTGGACGAGGCCGTGCGGCTGGTGGAGCGGGCGGAAGTCAGAGCGATGCGATGACGCGGTCCGCGAGGATGTAGACGTTGCTCTCGGGGTCCTCGGTGTCACCGCAGGAGAAGGTCAGCGCGTAGGCGCCGGAGATGCCCGAGCCGCCCAGCAGGACCGGTGCGGTGCCCGAACGCAGGGCCTCGGCGAGCCGCTCCGCGGTCTCCCGGTGCCCCGGGGTCATGCACAGCGTCGTGCCGTCCGTGAAGACGTACACGTCGAGGGTGCCCAGCGGGCCCGGGCGGACGTCCGCGAGGGCCGTACGGGCCTCCGCGAGCTCCTCCAGGCGGTTCACGGTGCGCTCGTGGTCGGCGCCGGGGTGCGAGGCCTGGACCGGGACGAAGTCGGGGTGCGAGGGGTGGCGCCGGCGCGCGGCGGCCAGCTCGGCCGAATCCTCGGGGTACCCGGGCATCTCGTCGAGGATCTCCTCGCCGAGTACGGGCTCCAGCCCCACCAGATCGGCCTGCCGGGGCAGGAAGACCGGGTTGTCCTCGCCGAGCCCGGGCAGGCCGCCCAGCAGCGAAGGGGCGTCGGCGGCGTCACGCGCCTCCTGCGCGGCCCAGAAGGCCCGCGCCTCGGCCAGCTCGCGCTCGCGCTCCTCGGCGAGGGCTTCGGCCACGGCGGCTCGTATCTCCGCGGCGGGGGATTCCACGGCGCTGCGGGCGTGCGGGACGGTCGCACCGCGGGGGTGGACCGGCGCCGCCAGCTCGGTGCGCAGGGCGGCGACCTGCTTGCGCAGACCGTGGACGGCGTGCAGCGCAGCAGCGCCCACGGCCGTGGCAGCGGCCGTGGTCAGCAGCAGGGCAAGAGACATGGCGCTCACTGACTAACTCCTGAGGTGATTCGATCCCCCGACTTCCTACATCAGAGTGTCCCGACCTGGGAATGGCGTGCAGTGCATTACGTCACGAAATGGACAGGGCTTTGGTCACACCCGCCGCATCCGTACCAGCCCTGACCTGGGTAAACATTGATCCCCCAGGAGATAGGTCACATCCTGGGGGAAATTTGGTCACAGGTAGGCCGCGACGGGGTTGGATCGGGTGCCGGTACGCCGCAAGGGATCCGTCCGGATCCCTTGCGGCGTCTGGGGCCGTCCTTGATCGAATCAGCTCGAACGCTTGCTCAGCTCAGGCGCTCGCTTCTTCGGTCGCGCTGAGCTTCGCCACCGCTGCGGGCAGGTGCCGCGCTCGTTCCTCGCACGACCCCTACCCTCCGCTACGGCTCAGCTCAGGCGCTCGCTTCTTCGGTCGCGCTGAGCTTCGCCACCGCTGCGGGCAGGTGCCGCGCTCGTTCCTCGCACGACCCCTACCCTCCGCTACGGCTCAGCTCAGGCGCTCGATCACCATGGCCATGCCCTGGCCGCCGCCCACGCACATCGTCTCGAGGCCGAACTGCTTGTCGTGGAACTGCAGGCTGTTGATCAGCGTGCCGGTGATGCGCGCACCGGTCATCCCGAAGGGGTGACCGACGGCGATGGCTCCACCGTTGACGTTCAGCTTCTCCAGCGGGATCTCCAGGTCCCGGTACGACGGGATGACCTGGGCCGCGAAGGCCTCGTTGATCTCGAAGAGGTCGATGTCGCCGACCGTGAGGCCGGCCCGCTTCAGGGCCTGCTTCGACGCCTCGACCGGGCCCAGGCCCATGATCTCGGGGGAGAGGCCGGTGACGCCGGTGGAGACGATCCGGGCCAGCGGGGTCAGGCCCAGCTCGCGCGCCTTGGTGTCGCTCATGATGACCAGCGCCGCGGCGCCGTCGTTGAGCGGGCAGCAGTTGGCGGCCGTGACCAGGCCGTCGGGGCGGAAGACGGGCTTGAGGCCCTGGACGCCCTCCAGGGTCACGCCGGCGCGCGGGCCGTCGTCCCCGGAGACGACCGTGCCGTCGGGGGTGGTGATCGGGGTGATCTCGCGGGCCCAGAAGCCGTTCTTGATGGCCTCTTCGGCCAGGTTCTGCGAGCGGACGCCGAACTCGTCCATGTCCTGACGGGTCACGCCCTTGAGGCGGGCCAGGTTCTCGGCGGTCTGCCCCATCGCCATGTACGCGTCCGGGACCAGGCCGTCCTCGCGCGGGTCGTGCCAGCTGGAGCCGGTCGACTCGGCGACGGCCACCGTGCGGGCCTCGGCGTCGGCGAAGAGCGGGTTGTGGGTGTCGGGCCACGAGTCCGAGTTGCCCTTGGCGAACCGCGACACCGTCTCGACGCCCGCCGAGATGAAGACGTCGCCCTCGCCCGCCTTGATCGCGTGCAGGGCCATCCGGGAGGTCTGCAGCGAGGAGGAGCAGTAACGGGTGATCGTGGTGCCGGGCAGGAAGTCCATGCCCATCTGCACGGCCACGATGCGCGCCAGGTTGTTGCCCTGCTCGCCACCGGGCAGGCCGCAGCCGAGCATCAGGTCGTCGATCTCGCGCGGGTCCAGCCCGGGGACCTTGGCCAGGGCGGCCTGGATGATCGTCGCGGTCAGGTCGTCCGGCCGCACGTCCTTGAGGGACCCCTTGAAGGCGCGCCCGATCGGGGAGCGGGCGGTGGAAACGATGACGGCTTCGGGCATCGGGACTCCAAGGGTGTGTTGCGGCTCTGTGCGGGACCGCAAGCGAAGTTACCGCCCCGTACGGTCCAGGTCACCGGCCGGGGCGTGTGACACGGACCGCACTCGCCCGCGATCCGGTCGCGGGCGCGCGACATGACGACGGTCCGGCGTCGCGGCGGGCGGCGTCAACCCGTGCGGCGTCGACCCGTGCGAAGCCCCTACGGCACCACCGGCTGGGCCGGGTCCGTGGCCGGCACCCGACGCCGGCGGCGGTGCTTGAGCAGTACCCAGGGGCCGCGGGCGGCCGTGACCTCCGTACCCGCCTGGCCCGCCGCGGCCGACGCCGCCTTCGCCACCGGCAGCATGTCCTCGTCCCGGGACACGTCCAGCCGGTCCGACTCCGGCCACAGGCCCAGCGCCGCGCACAGGGTCGGCAGCACGGCCATGGCGGCGGTCGCGTACCCCTCCGCCGACGGGTGGTAGGAGTCCGGGCCGAACATCTCGCGCGGGTTCGCGGCGAACTCCGGGCCCAGCAGGTCCCCCATCGAGACCGTCCGGGCGCCCAGCGCGACCACTCCTATGGTCTGCGCGGCGGCCAGCTGCCGCGAGACCCGGCGCGCCAGCCAGCGCAGCGGCTGGTAGACCGGCTCGATCGTGCCCAGGTCCGGGCAGGTGCCCACGACGACCTCGGCGCCGGCCATGCGCAGCCTGCGCACGGCCGAGGTGAGCAGCCGCACCGACTGGGTCGGAGGCATCCGGCGTGTCACGTCGTTCGCGCCGATCATGATCACGCAGACGTCCGGAGGCGGCGAGGGTCCGTCCAGCAGCAGGCCGACCTGCCGGTCCAGGTCGTCCGACATGGCCCCCGAAAGGGCTACGTTGCGCAGCTCCACCGGCCGTTCGGCCACCGCCGCCAGCCCCGAGGCCATCAGGGCCGCCGGAGTCTGCCGGGCCCGCCGTACGCCCAGTCCCGCGGCCGTGGAATCACCCAGCATGCCCAGGCGCAGCGGGCCCGGGCTCAGCTCAGGCCCGCCGAATTCACTCCCGTAGAGCCCGTCGGCCCGCGGTGGCTCGGGCAGCCCGGACCCGACCGCCCGCCTCGCGAACTGCATCTCGGCCACCACCAGCCCGACCGCGGCGGCCCCGACCAGTCCGAGTCCGCCTCCGCCGTACGCCGCCCCCGCCGCGATCCGGCGGGCTGTCCTCGCCCTGGACATCCTTCAGGCCACCTCCTCGGTGCTCATTGATCCCTACCTGCCCCGTACGTACGGTCGGCCAATCCCTTTCCGCATACTCTGGCCGGACCTCCCGGAGAACCCGTGGAGTCCCCTCCTTGGAGAACATGGTGCAATTCCACGACTCGATGATCAGCCTCGTCGGCAACACCCCGCTGGTGAAGCTCAACCGTGTGACCGAAGGCCTGCAGGCCACCGTCCTTGCGAAGGTCGAGTACTTCAATCCCGGTGGATCCGTGAAGGACCGGATCGCCGTACGGATGATCGAGGCCGCCGAGCAGAGCGGAGCCCTCAAGCCCGGCGGCACCATCGTGGAGCCGACCAGCGGCAACACGGGTGTAGGACTCGCCATCGTGGCCCAGCAGAAGGGCTACAAGTGCATCTTCGTCTGCCCTGACAAGGTGTCCATGGACAAGATCAACGTGATGCGCGCGTACGGCGCCGAGGTCGTGGTCTGCCCGACCGCCGTCGACCCCGAGCACCCGGACTCGTACTACAACGTGTCCGACCGCCTCGCGCGTGAGCCCGGTGCCTGGAAGCCCGACCAGTACAGCAACCCGAACAACCCCCGTTCGCACTACGAGACCACCGGTCCGGAGCTGTGGGACCAGACGGACGGGAAGATCACCCACTTCGTCGCGGGCGTCGGCACGGGCGGCACGATCTCCGGTACCGGCAACTACCTCAAGGAGGTGTCCGGCGGCAAGGTCAAGGTCATCGGCGCCGACCCCGAGGGCTCGGTCTACTCCGGCGGATCGGGCCGGCCGTACCTGGTCGAGGGCGTCGGTGAGGACTTCTGGCCGACCGCCTACGACCCGAACGTGACGGACGAGATCATCGCGGTGTCCGACAAGGACTCCTTCCAGATGACCCGCCGCCTCGCCAAGGAGGAGGGCCTCCTCGTCGGCGGCTCCTGCGGCATGGCGGTCGTCGCGGCGCTGAAGGCCGCCGAGAGCCTCGGCCCGGACGACGTGGTCGTCGTCCTGCTGCCGGACAGCGGGCGCGGCTACCTCAGCAAGATCTTCAGCGACGAGTGGATGGCGGGACACGGCTTCCTGGAGGAGGCCGGCCCCGCCGCGCGCATCGGCGACGTGCTGAACGACAAGGAGGGCGGCATCCCCTCCCTCGTCCACATGCACCCCGAGGAGACCGTCGGCGAGGCCATCGAGGTCCTGCGCGAGTACGGCGTCTCGCAGATGCCGATCGTCAAGCCGGGCGCCGGTCACCCGGACGTCATGGCCGCCGAGGTCATCGGCTCCGTGGTCGACAAGGAGCTGCTGGCGGCGCTGTTCGCCCAGCGGGCCTCCCTGACCGACCCGCTGGAGAAGCACATGAGCTCCCCGCTGCCGCAGGTCGGCTCCGGCGAGCCGGTGTCCGAGCTGATGGCGGTGCTCGGCGAGGCGGACGCGGCGATCGTGCTGGTCGAGGGCAAGCCCACCGGCGTGGTGAGCCGTCAGGACCTGCTGGCCTTCCTCGCCAAGGGCGCGAAGTAGCCCGTACGGCACGACGCACGGCCTTCGCGCGATCGGTACGGGCCCGACACGTGACGGCAGCACCGGCTTAACACGGCTGGGGCACAGTGGTGGTTGTCGGCGGGGGAGTCCGGGAGACCGGAGCCCGGCCGGCACCACCGAACGGCGTTCGAGCACCCTCCGGAGCGGCTCCCGGACCGCGCGAACGCCACGGACGCGGACGGCCCTGACCCGGCCGTGTCCTTCGCGGGGACCGCTGTCGTCCCGGCCCTCGGGCGACCGAGGGTGCGGCGGTCCCCGCGCCATCTTTTTCGGGCTCGGTTCGCGCGTGCGGCGGTGGTGGCAGGGCTCAGTCCCGGGGGGCCTGCCGACCGCGCCCGAGGCGAGCGGCGTGGATGAGGTTCACGCCCGCGATCCCCGCCCAGGCGACGATCAGCCCCGGCAGGCGCGCCTGGGTGACGGCGATCGCCGACAGCGGGACCGCCAGGACCAGGGTGATGATCGCGAAGCCGAAGCGTTCGCCGAAGTTCCCGTCCCCCAGGGCTGCGGACGGCGCCCGGCCGTCACCGCGGGCCGCGGACAGGCGTTCCTCGGCGAGCCGGCGCCGGACCTGCGTGTCGACCTTCTCGACGAACGAGTCCACCAGTGCGGCCTCGTACTCCGGACCCAGCTCGCGGCGGGCGTCCAGCGTCGCGTCGAATTCCTTCTTCAACTCTCGGGCGTGCGCGTCCATGTCCCCACCGTAGGAACCCCGGCAGGCCCCGGCACTGGGGCTAGCACCCCTATCCGGATCGCGGGCACGGCTTGCTCCGCTGCATAACCGCATGCAGAGTGCTCCGTGACTGAATATCTCACCGGGACGGAGGGGACGGGATGAGTGACAGCCCGGCCGCGCGGCTGCAGAAGCTGTTCGAGGGGCACCGGCTGACGCCGACCCAGCGGCGGATCGCGCACTGCATGGTGCGCGGGGCGGCGGAGGTGCCCTTCCTGTCGAGCGTCGAGCTTGCGGAGCTGGCCGGGGTGAGCCAGCCCTCGGTGACCCGGTTCGCCGTGGCGCTCGGCTTCGACGGCTACCCGGCGCTGCGCCGCCACCTGCGCGAGGTGGCCCCCGCCGAGCGGCCCGAGGCCGCGCGGGAGGACGCGTACAACGAGTACCAGCAGGCCGTTCTCGGCGAGATCGAGAACCTGCGTCAGTTGGCGGCGATGCTCGCCGATCCCACGCCGGTCCAGGAGGCGGGGCGACTGCTCGCGGCCTCGACCCCGCTGTTGGTGCTCGGGCTGCGGGCGGCGTCCTCCCAGGCGCGGGGGTTCGCGTACTTCGCCTCGAAGGTTCACCCGGACGTACGGCTCCTCGACGAGGGCGGCTCGATGATGGAGGACCGCATCGACGCGGCGCGCTACGAGGGCGCCACGGCGCTGCTCTGCTTCGCGCTGCCCCGCCACCCGCGGGAGGTCGTGGACACGCTGGAACGCTCGCGGCGGGCCGGCCTGACCGTGGTCACGGTCGCCGACTCGGCCTTCGCCCCGGTGGCCCGCCACTCGGACCTGCTGATCCCGGCGCAGGTCGGTACCGGGCTGGCCTTCGACACGGCGTGCGCGCCGATGTTGCTGGGGCGGGTGCTGCTGGAGTCGATGGCGGACGCTCTCCCGGACGCGCAGGCCCGGCTGGAGGCCTTCGACGCGCGGGCGGCCGCGCGGAGCCTGTTCGTGGAGTGAGCCTCAGCGGTAGGTGAGCTCGGCCAGCTCGGTGGCGAGACGGTCGCGCAGCGCCGGGACGCGGGCGAGCAGCGGCAGCAGGGCGTTGCGCGCGGCGCGCAGGACCGGGTTGCGGACCGTCGCGGCCCGGGTCATCCGGTGGGTCAGGGCCACCACGCGCCGGGCCACGGGGCGGCGGCGGGCCTCGTACCCGTCGAGGTCCCCGGTGACCAGGGCGCGGCCGAGGGCGTAGCCGTCCTGGATGCCGGTGTTCATGCCCTGACCGCCCGCCGGGCTGTGCACATGGGCCGCGTCCCCGGCGAGGAGCAGCCGTCCGGCGCGGTAGCGGTCCGCGATCCGGTGGTGGATCCGGAACCGGGAGGACCAGACGAGTCCACGGACGGCCGCGGTGCCCGGGACGCGCTCGTCCATCAGGCCCTGCACGAAGGCGAGGTCCGGTTCGGTGGGGGCCCCGGCGACGGCGGTGACGATCCGGTAGCGCCCTCCGGGCAGCGGGGCGATCACGGTAGGCCCGGCGGCGCCGAAGGCGAGCGTGACCTCGCCCGGCCCCGGGGTCCAGTCCATGACGACGTCGGCGAGGACGAAGGACTCCTCGTACGCGCTGCCGCCGAAGCCGATCCCGGCGGCCCCACGGACCACGCTGCGCATGCCGTCGGCGCCCACGACGTGTGCGGCACGCAGGGTCTCCCCGGTGGCGGTGGTGAGGGTGACCCCGTCCGCGTCCTGTGTGACGGCGGTGACCTCGTAGGGGCGGTGGACGTCGCCGCCGAGGGCGCGCAGGCGCGCCAGGAGCACGGCTTCGGTCTCGTACTGCGGGACCATCAGCGCGTACGGGTGGGCCGTGGGCAGGCCGTCGAAGTCGACGACGGCGAGCGGGCGGGCGCCGTCGCGGATCCGGAACCGGCGCACGCGTACGCCGCGGCCGACGAGGTCGCCGGACAGGGCGCCGCTCGGGTCGAGCTCGTCGAAGACCTCCAGCGTGCGGGCGTGCACGACGGCCGCGCGGGAGGTGTTGGCGCCCTCGGCCTGCTTGTCGAGGAGGACGAAGTCGACGCCGGCCCCGGCCAGGGTCACGGCGAGGGCGAGCCCGGTGGGTCCGGCCCCGACGATAGCCACGTCCGTACGGGTGGGGAGTGCGGCGGTGCTGTTCATGCGGGCCTCCTCCGATAGGCCAACGTTTGTTGGCCAACGACTGTTGATATGAGAGTGCGCCTGTCTCGCTGGTATGTCAACGATCGTTGGCCTACGATTGTTGGCATGACGGCGCGACGTACTTCGGACCTGACCAAGACGGCGATCCTGCGGGCGGCCCGGGAGCGCTTCGCCGCGCAGGGTTACGAGCGCACCACCATCCGGGCCGTCGCGGCGGACGCGGAGATCGACCCTTCCATGGTCATGCGCTACTTCGGCAGCAAGGAGGGGCTCTTCGACGCCGCCCTCGCGGTGGACCTGCGCCTGCCCGATCTGGGCGCCGTACCGGTCGGGGAGCTGCCGGCCGCCCTCGTGCGCCATTTCGTGGAGCGGTGGGAGGGCGACCCGGCCGACGACGCCCTGCTCGTGCTGCTGCGCTCCGCGGTGACGAACGAGCAGGCCGCGGCCCGGATGCGGGAGGTGTTCGCGGCGCAGGTCGCCCCGGCGCTGGCGGCCGCCGTCGGCCCGGAGCGGGCCGCGGTCGCGGCGGGTCTGGTCTCCGCGCAGTTGCTGGGGCTGGCCCTGACCCGCTACCTGCTGCGGCTGCCGGGGGTGGTCGCGCTGACCCCGGAGGGCGTGGTCCGGGGTCTGGCCCCCGCCCTGGCCGCCACGCTCTCCGCCTGAGGTCGCCCCTCGGCGTGCGCGCGCCGCTGTCGGGCCCACCCCCAGGGGGTCACAGCAGGGCGTCGCGCAGGTCGCCGCCCGCTTCCGCGACGAGCGCCGCGACGTCCTGCGCCGGGCGCGCGAGGCTGAAGCGGACCCGGCCGTCCCGGCCCACCGTGAAGCCGTGGACCGCCGGCCTGGGCAGGCTGTTGTAGCCGTAGTGGGCCGTGAAGAAGTACGCCCCGGTGTCCGGGACCCCGATCAGGTCGCCGGGCGCGAGCCGCGGCAGCTCACGGGCCGTCGCGAGCAGGTCCCCGGCGAAGCAGGCCGGGCCCGCGATGTCCTGGGCCACCG
This sequence comes from Streptomyces sp. NPDC048331, assembly GCF_043201215.1. Classification (NCBI taxonomy): domain Bacteria; kingdom Bacillati; phylum Actinomycetota; class Actinomycetes; order Kitasatosporales; family Streptomycetaceae; genus Streptomyces; species Streptomyces sp. NPDC048331. Next base: position 37,531 of record NZ_JBICYT010000030.1, read on the forward strand.
GGTCGCCGGTCTTCGGGGTGCCCTTCGCGTCGTACGGCAGGATCCGGACCGGCCAGGCCGCCGGGGCGTAGGCGGTGCGGGTGGCCACCTGGACCCCGGCGTGGGTGAGCGCGATCGGCCGGGTGCCGCTGGTCTTGGTGTACTCGACGCGGGCCAGCACCAGGCCGTGCTTGGCCAGCAGGGACCGGCCGAACTCCGTGACCAGGCCGTAGGAGCCGTCGAAGAGGGCGGGGGCCGCCTCGCGCAGGGCGGCCACGTACCGCGCGAAGGTCGGGGTCTCCTCGTCCGAGGCGAAGTTCACCGGGAGGCCGCCGCCGATGTCCAGGGTGTCGACCTGGCGTCGCCCGGCCGCCGCGTTGATCTCCTCGGCGAGCGCGTGCAGGTCCCGTACGCCTGCCGCGATCAGGGTCAGGGGTACGCCCTGGGAGCCCGAGTGGATGTGCAGGCGGGTGAGCCACGGCCGGTCCAGGTAGGCCCGTACGAGCCAGGCGCGCGCCCCGGGGTCACGCAGGGCGATCCCGAACTTCGAGGTCGAGGTGGCCGTGGACAGGGCGTCGATGGCTCCGGCGCCGGTCTGAGGGTTGATCCGCAGGCCGATCGGGGCGGCGGGGGGCGTGGCCGCCCGGCCGACGAGCCCGTCGAGGCGGGCCAGCTCCTGCGGGTTGTCGGCGTTGACGGCGATGCCCAGGGCCAGGGCCTCGCGCAGCTCGGCCGGCGTCTTGGCGGGGGAGTCCAGGACGGTCCGGTCGGCGGGCACCCCGGCCGCCCGGGCCAGCGCCGCCTCCCCGGGGCTCGCCACCTCGCAGCCGAGCCCGGCTTCGGCCAGCAGCCGCAGGACCGGGACGAGCGGGGCGGCCTTGACGGCGAAGGCGTGCAGGACGGGAGTGCCGGGCGCGAGGGCGGCCGCGAAGGCGCCGGTCAGGGCGGCGGCGGAGGCCCGGATGCCGGCGACGTCCAGCAGGCAGACCAGGGGCGCGGCGTCGCCCCCACCCACCAGGCCCTGCGCGACGGCGGCCCGTACGGCCAGATCCCGGCGCCTCGCGGCGCTCTCGGCGGCACCCTCGACCTCGCTGTTTGCGGCCATGCCGGCCATCCCATCATTCGACGGGGCCGACCGCAGCTGTTGACTGAATCTATTCAGGGCGCGAGGATGTGAATAGATTGACCAACATCGGAGGAGGCACCGCCATGTCAGGACCCCGCCCCGTACGTGCCGCGCGAGGCACCGAGCTCAGCACCCTGGGATGGCAGCAGGAGGCCGCCCTGCGGATGCTGCAGAACAACCTCGACCCCGAGGTCGCCGAGCACCCCGACAAGCTGGTCGTCTACGGCGGCACCGGCAAGGCCGCCCGCGACTGGCGCTCGTACGACGCCATGGTCCGCACCCTGCAGACCCTCAAGCAGGACGAGACCATGCTGGTCCAGTCCGGCCGCCCGGTCGGCGTCATGCAGACCCACGAGTGGGCCCCGCGCGTGCTGCTCGCCAACTCCAACCTGGTCGGCGACTGGGCCAACTGGGAGGAGTTCCGCCGTCTGGAGCACCTCGGCCTGACCATGTACGGCCAGATGACCGCCGGGTCCTGGATCTACATCGGCACCCAGGGCATCCTCCAGGGCACCTACGAGACCTTCGCCGCCGTCGCCGCCAAGAAGTTCAACGGCACCCTCGCCGGCACCATCACCCTCACCGCCGGCCTCGGCGGCATGGGCGGCGCCCAGCCGCTGGCCGTCACCATGAACGACGGCGTCGCGATCTGCATCGACGTCGACCCGCGCGCCATCGACCGCCGCATCGAGCACCGCTACCTGGACGTCAAGGCGGACAACCTCCGCCACGCCCTCCAGCTGGCCGTCGAGGCCCGCGACGCACGCAAGCCGCTCTCCATCGGCCTCCTCGGCAACGCCGCCGAGCTGCTCCCGCAGATGCTGGCCGAGGGCGCGCCCATCGACATCGTGACCGACCAGACCTCGGCCCACGACCCGCTCGCGTACCTGCCCGTCGGCGTCGACTTCGACGACATGGCCTCCTACGCCGCCAAGGACCCGGCCGGCTTCACCGCCCGCGCCCGCGAGTCCATGGCCAAGCACGTCGAGGCCATGGTCGGCTTCATGGACGCCGGCGCCGAGGTCTTCGACTACGGCAACTCCATCCGCGGCGAGGCCCAGCTGGCCGGCTACGACCGCGCCTTCGCCTTCCCCGGCTTCGTCCCCGCCTACATCCGCCCGCTGTTCTGCGAGGGCAAGGGCCCCTTCCGCTGGGCCGCCCTGTCCGGCGAGGCCTCGGACATCCACAAGACCGACAAGGCCATGCTGGAGCTCTTCCCGGAGAACGAGTCCCTGCACCGCTGGATCAAGATGGCCGGCGAGCGCGTCCACTTCCAGGGCCTGCCCGCGCGCATCTGCTGGCTCGGCTACGGCGAGCGCGACAAGGCCGGCGAGCGCTTCAACGAGATGGTCGCCGACGGCACCCTCGCCGCCCCGCTCGCCATCGGCCGCGACCACCTGGACTGCGGCTCGGTGGCCTCCCCGTACCGCGAGACCGAGGCCATGCTCGACGGCTCCGACGCCATCGCCGACTGGCCGCTGCTCAACGCCATGGTCAACGTGGCCTCCGGCGCCTCCTGGGTCTCCATCCACCACGGCGGCGGCGTCGGCATGGGCCGCTCGATCCACGCGGGCCAGGTCACCGTCGCCGACGGCACCAAGCTCGCGGGCGAGAAGATCCGCCGCGTCCTCACCAACGACCCGGGCATGGGCGTCATCCGCCACGTCGACGCCGGCTACGACATCGCCGAGTCGGTCGCCGACGAGCGCGGCGTCCGCGTCCCCATGCGTGAGGGCGACGACGCGTGACCTTCCACGAGATGTGGGCCGAGCTCGCGCCCATCGGCCGCGACACCGGCACCGGCGGATACCGCCGGTACGCCTGGAGCGGTGCCGACGCCGACTGCCGGACCTGGTTCCAGGAGCAGGCCGAGGCGCGCGGGCTGACGTACGAGACCGACCGCAACGGCAACCAGTGGGCCTGGCTCGGCGACCCCCTCGCGGGGGACGCCGTGGTCACCGGCTCGCACCTGGACTCCGTCCCCGACGGCGGCGCCTTCGACGGCCCCCTCGGCGTGGTGTCCTCCTTCGCGGCCCTGGACGAACTTCGCAGGAGGGGCGCCGAGTTCTCCCGGCCGCTGGCCATCACCAACTTCGGTGACGAGGAAGGCGCCCGCTTCGGGCTCGCCTGCGTCGGCTCCCGGCTCGCCGCCGGGCAGCTGACCAAGGAGAAGGCGTACGAGCTGCGCGACGCCGAGGGCGTCTCCCTGCCCCAGGCCATGGAGGCCGCCGGATACGACCCCGAGTCCATCGGGGCCGACCCCGAACGCCTGGGCCGCATCGGCGCCTTCGTCGAGCTGCACGTGGAACAGGGCCGGGCCCTGGACCTCTCCGGCGACCGGGTCGGCATCGCCTCCGCGATCTGGCCGCACGGCCGCTGGCGGTTCGACTTCCGCGGCGAGGCCAACCACGCCGGCACCACCCGGCTGGTCGACCGCCGCGACCCGATGCTCACCTACGCGGCGACCGTCCTGGCCGCCCGCACGGAGGCGGCCCTCGCCGGGGCCGTCGCCACCTTCGGGAAGATCTCGGTCGAGCCCAACGGGGTCAACGCCATCCCCTCGCTCGTGCGCGGCTGGCTCGACTCCCGCGCCGCCGACCAGGCCACCCTCGACACGGTCGTCACGGCCATCGAGAAGGCCGCCCGCGAGCGCGCCGACCAGGACGGCATCGACCTCGGCATCGTCCGGGAGTCCTTCACCCCGGTCGTCGAGTTCGAGCACGCCCTGCGCGACGAGATGAACCGGATCCTGGGCGGTTCGGTCCCCGTTCTCGGTACCGGGGCGGGACACGACGCCGGGATCCTCTCGGCGGCCGTCCCGACCGCCATGCTGTTCGTACGGAACCCGACCGGCGTCTCCCACTCCCCGCGGGAGTTCGCCGCAGAGGACGACTGCGTGGCAGGCGTCCTCGCCCTCGCCGACGTACTGGAAGGCCTGGCATGTCGCTGACGACGTACTGGCTGGAGCACGCCTGGCTCGGCACCCACGTCGAGCCGGGCGTCGCCCTGGAGGTCACCGCGGAGGGCCGGATCGGCGCCCTGCGCACCGGGGTCGAGACCCCGCCGCCCGGCGCCGAGGTACTGCGCGGCCTGACGATCCCCGGCCTGGCCAACGCGCACAGCCACGCCTTCCACCGGGCCCTGCGCGGCACCGTCCAGGTCGGCTCGGGCACCTTCTGGACCTGGCGCGACCTCATGTACAAGGTGGCCCAGAACCTCACGCCCGACAGCTACTTCGCGCTCGCCCGAGCGGTCTACGCGGAGATGGCGCTGGCCGGCATCACCAACGTCGGCGAGTTCCACTACGTCCACCACGCGCCCGGCGGCACCGCCTACGCCGACCCGAACGCGATGGGCGAGGCCCTGATCGAGGCCGCCGCCGCGGCCGGTATCCGGATCACGCTCCTGGACACCGCGTACCTGTCCTCCGGCTTCGGAGAGGCCCCCAACAGCCACCAGCTGCGCTTTTCCGACGGCACCGCCGAGGTCTGGGCCGAGCGCGCGAGCGCGCTCAAGCCCCGCGACCACGCCCGGATCGGCGCCGCGATCCACTCGGTCCGCGCGGTACCCGCCGCCGAACTGGCCACCGTGGCCTCCTGGGCCGAGGAGCGCCGGGCGCCCCTGCACGTCCACCTCTCGGAGCAGACCGCCGAGAACGACGCCTGCCAGGCCGCCCACGGCCGCACCCCGACCCAGCTGCTGGCCGACCACGGCGTGCTCGGCCCGCGCACCATCGGCGTCCACAACACGCACCTCACCGATGTGGACATCGCTCTGCTGGGCGGCACCACCACCGGTACGTGCATGTGCCCCACCACCGAACGCGACCTCGCGGACGGCATCGGCCCGGCCACCCGGCTCCAGCACGCGGGCAGCCCGCTGTCCCTGGGCAGTGACAGCCACGCCGTGATCGACCTGCTCGAAGAGGCCCGCGCGATGGAGCTGAACGAGCGCCTGCGCAGCCGCACCCGGGGCCACTGGACGGCGAACGCCCTGCTCGCCGCCGCCACCGAGGACGGCCACGCCGCCCTCGGACTCCCGGACGCGGGCCGCCTGGAGGCGGGCGCGCTCGCGGACTTCACCACGATCGCGCTGGACTCCGTCCGTACGGCGGGTCCGCCGGCGCGGCTGGGGGCCGAGACGGCCGTCTTCGCGGCCACCGCCTCGGACGTCCGCCACACGGTGGTCGGCGGCCGCCACGTCGTCCGCGACGGCCACCACACCCTGGTCGAGGACGTCCCGTCCGCCCTCGCCGAATCGATCGCAGCCCTGCGCGGCTGACGGATACGGCGCTCCGCGCCCGCGCCCCGGGGCGCCGGGGGGGGGGGCGGTGGGGGGGCGCGCGCCCCCCCCGCCCGCCCCCGGCGCGGGCCGCCGGGCGCGGGGCGGGGGGGGCGGCG
>NZ_JBICYT010000030.1:43045-86741 GCF_043201215.1 Streptomyces sp. NPDC048331
TGAGGGATACGGCCCACCGCCCCCGCCCCAAAAACGCCGGCGAGGCTGAAAGATTCAGCCTCGCCGGCGATTGAGGCGCGGGGTCTGGGGCGGAGCCTCAGGAAACCGAGAGGAACCCATGACCACCACCGCCATCACCAACATCGGCAGCCTCGTCACCAACGACCCGTCCGTCGGCGACGGTTCACCCCTGGGCCTGATCGAGAACGCCGCCGTCGTCATCGACGGCGACAAGGTCGCCTGGGTCGGCCCCGCCGCCAAGGCCCCCGCCGTGGACGAGGTCTTCGACGCGCAGGGTCGAGCCGTCATCCCCGGCTTCGTCGACTCCCACTCGCACCTCGTCTTCGCCGGCGACCGCACCCAGGAGTTCAACGCCCGGATGTCGGGCCGCGCCTACTCCGCCGGCGGCATCCGCACCACCGTCGCCGCCACCCGCGCCGCCACCGACGCCGAGCTCGAAGCCAACCTCGTCCGGCACCTCGACGAGGCCCGCCGCCAGGGCACCACCACCTTCGAGACCAAGTCCGGCTACGGCCTCACCGTCGCCGACGAGGCCCGCGCCCTGCGCATCGCCGCCGCGCACACGGAAGAGGTCACCTATCTCGGCGCGCACATCGTCTCCCCGGACTTCGCCGAGGACCCGGCCGGCTACGTCGACCTCGTCACCGGCGAGATGCTGGAGGCCTGCGCCCCGTACGCCCGCTGGGTGGACGTCTTCTGCGAGAAGGGCGCCTTCGACGGCGACCAGGCCCGCGCGATCCTCACCGCCGGCGCCGCCGCCGGGCTGATCCCGCGCGTCCACGCCAACCAGCTCTCCTACGGGCCCGGCGTCCAGCTCGCCGTCGAGCTCGAAGCGGCCTCCGCCGACCACTGCACCCACCTCACCGACGCCGACGTCGACGCCCTCGCGCAGGCCGCCGGGACCACCGTCGCCACGTTGCTGCCCGGCGCCGAGTTCTCCACGCGCGCCCAGTGGCCCGACGCCCGGCGCCTGATCGACGCGGGTGCCACCGTCGCCCTGTCCACCGACTGCAACCCCGGCTCCTCCTACACGAGTTCCATGCCCTTCTGCGTCGCACTCGCCGTCCGCGACATGCGGATGACCCCCGACGAAGCCCTGTGGTCGGCCACGGCCGGCGGTGCCCGCGCCCTGCGCCGCGACGACATCGGCCTGCTGGCTCCGGGGGCCCGCGCCGACCTGGCCCTGCTGGACGCGCCGAGCCACGTCCACCTCGCCTACCGGCCGGGCGTACCGCTCGTCTCCGGCGTCTGGCAGCGGGGCCGCCGCGCCTACTGACGAACTGTCGATCCCGGGTTGTCCTTTGTCTTCCCTCCGTAAGGGCCCGGGCGTACCTTGAGCCACCGATCTGATGTGTCGTCAGTTTTTTGTGGCCCGAGGGGAAGACGAAGGTGTCCGACCGCAAACGCTCCACCGCGCTCGCGCTGGCCTCCGCGCTGGCCGGATCGGCGGTGCTGTTCACCGCCCCCGCGGCCCATGCCGCCGTCGTCGACGTCGCCTACGACTGCAAGACCCCGATCGGGGACAAGTCGGCGGTGTCGCCCATCGACATCAAGTCCGTCAAGGAGGGGGACGGGTACAAGCTGACGATGTCCTTCCAGAAGGGCGTCTCGTCCAGCCCGATCGAGCTCGGCAAGGGTGCCATGAGCCCCAGCGCCGTCATCCTCGTCGGCGGCGCCGAGAAGGTGTCCGTACCGGTCTCGGGACCCTCCAACCCCGAAGCCGTGCCCCCGGACACCCCCATCAAGATCACCGACCTCTCGGGCACCTACACGCCCAAGAAGAGCGGCAAGGTGACCTTCACCGCCGGCGTGCTCACCATCAAGGCGATGGGCACCACGACCACCTGCACCCCCGGCAACAGCCCGGGACCCTCGCTCGAACTGGACGTCACGGCGCCCGGCGGCGGCACCACGCAGCCCGGCGCCGACGCCCCCGACACCACCGGCGACACCCTCCCGCAGACCGGGCCCACCGACTCCGCCCTGGCCCTCGGCACCCTCGGCGGCACGGTGCTGCTCGCCGGCGCGGCCGGCGTGCTCTGGCTGACCCGGCGCGGGCAGCGGGCCCGGTCCTGAACGGAGCACCCCGGTCATGCCCGTGCTCCACACCCTCAGGCGCGCCGCCGTCGTCCTCCTGCTCGCCGCCGCCACGCTCCACGCGGCTCCCGCGCGCCCGGCGGCCGCCGACGAGCCGGGCTGGACCGCCGAGCCCGCCACCGGCGCGGCGCAGACCACCGTCCGCCCGTACTTCTACCTCGCCGGCGACCCCGGCACCGTGCTGGAGGACCGCCTGGCCCTGGTCAACACCACCGGCCAGGAGCGCACCATCACCCTGCGGGGGGCCGACGCCTACAACACGGCCGACGGCGCCCTCGCGGTCAGCCCGGCGACGCCGGGCACCGGAGCCGCCGGGGCCGGGTCCTGGATCAGCTTCGGAGCCGCGACCACGGTGAAGGTCCCGCCCCGCACCCGCGCCGTGGTCCCCTTCACCCTCACCGTGCCACCGTCGTCCCCGCCCGGCGACCACCCGGCCGCCGTGATCGCCACCGAGGGCGGCCATGAGGTCGGCGTACGGGTGCACCTGCGGGTCGGCGGCCCCACCCTGGCCGCCCTCACGGTCGAGGACGTCGCCGTACGGGGCCGGGGCGCGGCCGCCGTCATCGCCTACACCCTCGTCAACCGCGGCAACGTGGCCCTCACCCCCGAACCGCGGATCCACGCCGAGGCCCTCATCGGCGAGGTGTCCGACCCGCCCCCCGGCCGCACGCCGCCGATCGAACTGCTCCCCGGCCGGCGGGTGGAGCTCACCGAACCCTGGCCCGGCGCTCCGGACCTCGACCGGGTCCGCGTCACCCTGACCGTGACCGCCCCCGGCGGCGCCCGCGCGACGGCCACCGGAGCGCACTGGCTCGTCCCCTGGGGCCCGGTCGGGTGGGCCGGGGGCGGCCTGCTCGGCCTCGGCGCGACGACCGCGGTCGCGCTGTACCTCGTACGCGGCCGGCGACCCGAACCGGGCCCGGCCGCGGCGCCGGACGGGCCGCCCGCGGCCGGATCGACGACCCCTGCACCGCACCACGAACTGACGGGAGCCGCCAGGTGAGAAGAGTCGGAGCCCTGCTGGCCGCGGGGCTGGCGGTGTGCGCCCTGGCCCTGTTCCCCGCAGGCCCGGCCGCCGCCGCCGAGGGCGAGCCGGCCGTGGCGCTCTCGCTCCAGGAGGCCGCCAAGGGCACCGGGATCACCGTCACCGGCACCGGCTGGCCGGCGAAGACACTGGTGATGCTGCTGGTCTGCGGCCAGAACATGATCGGCGGCACCAACAGCTGCGCCAACGCCGACGGAGCCGCCGTCTCGGTCGGCGCCGACGGCCGCTTCACCGCGCAGCTGCCCGTGGTGGCACCGCCCAAGCCGTGCCCCTGCGTCGTGAACGTCACCTCCGTCAACGGCGACCGGTCCACCGTCGCGACCCCCTTGAAGATCACCGACCACCCGGTCGCCGAGCTGCCCGCCGAGTCCGGTACGGCCCGCCTCGCGATGCTCACCGGGGTCCGGCTCGAGGGCGAGGACGGGGTGCTGACCTGGTTCGGCGCCCCGCCCACCCGGAAGTTCAAGGTCACCGTCGGCAATCTCGGCCCGGTCCCCGTCAAGGACCCCGTCTTCCAGCTCGGCACCGCGCACGGGGTGTTCGCCCCGCTGTGGGAGGAGGCCCGCTGGAAGGGCACCATCCCGCCCGGCGGCAAGGCGGAGATCGCGCTCGACGTGAGCCTGGCCGCCGGCGCCCACGGGGACTACACGATCTCCCTCAAGTACGGCGAGACCGTGGTGGCCACGCAGCCCTGGGGCGTGGACCGCCCGTACGGGGTGCTGCTGTTCTGGGGCCTGCTCCTGCTGGTGATCCCGGCCGCGGTGTTCCGCATCGGCATGGCGATCGTCGACCGGGTCCGGCCGCGCGCCGCGTCCGCCGCGGGCCGCCACCGGGGCGTACGGCTCCCCGACGCGGCCTCCGCGATCACGGCCCGGCTGCCGAGGATCGGGGCCCCGCGGCCGCCCGAGCCGGCCGCGGGCTCCGACCACCCGGAGCCGTCCCCCCAGACCACCACGGCGGTCCTGCCGTGGTTCACCCCGGACAGCGCGCCGGGCACAGCACCACAGGCGTCCGCACCGTCTGAGAACCGTTCGACGACGAAGGGACATTCGTGAATACCCAACGGAGGGTGAGCGCGGCCGTGCTCGCGCTGCTGCTCGGCGGCGCCGGTATCGCCATCGGAGCCACTCCCGCCCAGGCCGCGGAGACCAAGTTCAACGTCAAGTGCGTTCCCCCGGCCGGGGGCGGCGCTCCGGTGGAGGGGGAGACCACCGCCAAGGTGACCGCCCCCGCCTCGGCGAAGGTCGGCGACGAGGTCGACGTGTCCTGGGAGACGGTGAAGCCGGCCTCGAACAACACGGACCTGATGGACATCCCGCAGGACGCGGTCCAGCCCACCGGCTGGATCACCGTGGGCGGGGGCGGCGGTGAGCTGAAGGTCGTCGGGGAGAAGAAGAATCCGCCGATCCCGAAGAAGGCGCCCATGCAGATGTCCGTGATGAAGGGCAAGCTGAAGCTCACCAAGGCCGGGAAGATCACCCTGACCCCCGGCAAGTACGACGTGGCCGTCACCTTCTCCTTCGGCACGTTCGTCACCAAGTGCGCGCCGACCGGCGCCGTGGGGGTCGGGGCCACCATCGACGTGGCGGCCGGCTCCACCGGCGGCACGACCACCGGTGGTACGACCACCGGTGGTACGACGACCGGGGGCACCACCACGGGCGGCTCCACCACCGGCGGTTCCACGACGACCGGGGGATCCACGACCACCGGCGGCTCCACCGGCGGCTCCACCGGCGGTGGAGGCGGCCAGACCGACTTCCCGGGCAAGGCGGTCGAGGTGGCCTTCGACTGCGGGCCGGTCGTCCCGGGGGGCATCAAGACCCCGGTCACGATCAACGCGAAGAAGAACGGCGGCAGCTACGACCTGACGGTCAAGACCGCCAAGGGCGCGATGGCCGCGCCCATGGCCCTGCCCGCGGGAGCGCTCAAGCCCTCCATGGACGTGAAGCTCGGCGGGGCGGACAGCGGCACGGTCAAGGTCTCCGGACCGGCCAACGCGGAGCCGATCCCCGACAAGGCCCCGGTCAGCCTCAGCGACATGACCGGTACCTACAAGCCCGGCAAGAGCGGCAAGGTGACGCTGAGCCCGGACCAGCTGACGATCGACGTCACGATGGCTCCCGGGGCCACCCCGATCAACGTCCCCTGCAAGGCGGCGAGCAGCGGGGTCTCGCTGGAACTGGACACCGCCGCCCAGCCGGGCGGCTCCGGTTCCGCCACGGCGTCCGGCGGCAGCAGCGGCACCTCGGGCGGCCTCGCCGAGACCGGCGCGGAGGACGAGGGCGGCATCCAGGCCCTGGCCCTGGTCGCCGGCACGGTGATCCTGCTCGGCGGGGCGGTGTTCACCTTCACCCCGTGGCGGCGCCTGCGCGGCACCCGCTGACACACGAACGGCCCGGCACACCGTGCGGTGTGCCGGGCCGTTCCGTGGGACGTGGGGCGGACGCGTCAGCCCATGCCGTCCATCAGCTGGTTGACCTTCTTGCGGTACATGAAGATCGCGAGGCCGGCGGCCACGGCGGCGACCGCCTGGAAGAGGATCACCCCGACGCCGTTGAGCTGCACGTCGGCCAGACCCATCAGACCGGTGATGCAGTCACCGGCGGTGACGGCCAGGAACCAGACACCCATCATCTGGGAGCCGTACTTCTGCGGCGCCATCTTCGTGGTGACCGACAGGCCGACCGGGGAGAGGCACAGCTCGGCGAGCGTGTGCATCAGGAAGATGAGCACCAGCCACCACATGGTGACCTTGGTGTCGTTCCCGGAGGTCTGGCTCAGCGGGATGGCGAAGACGAAGAACGAGGCACCGACGATGATCAGGGCCACCGAGAACTTCACGATGGTGCTGGGCTCGCGGTTGCGGCGGGCCAGCGCCACCCAGGCGGCGGCGAAGACCGGGGCCAGGGCCACCACGAAGAGCGGGTTCAGCGACTGGAAGATGGTGGTCGGGACTTCCCAGCCGAACAGGCTGCGCTCGGAGTTCTTGTCACCGAAGAGCGAGAGCGTCGAACCGCCCTGGTCGTAGATCATCCAGAAGACGGCGGCGGCCACGAAGAACCAGATGTAGGCGCTCATCCGGGTCTGCTCGACGGTGGACAGGTCCCGGTCCCGCTTGATGCGGACGAGGACGGCGACCGGGATGAGCAGACCGGCGATGGTGATCGGGTACAGCGCCCACTTGATGGTGAACATGTCCGCGGCGACCACGGCACCGTAGAACACGGCGACGGCGGCCAGGACGGCGAGGGCCTTGACGATCACGGCCTTGCGCTCGGCGACGCTCAGCGGGTTCGGGACGACGCTGCTCTGCGGGCTCAGGGTGCGGCCGGCGAGCAGGTAGACCACGAGGCCGATGCCCATGCCGACGGCGGCGAGGGCGAAGCCGAGGTGCCAGTTCACGAGCTCGCCGACCATGCCGATGCCGATCGGCGCGAGCAGGGCACCCACGTTGATGCCGATGTAGAAGATCGTGAAGCCGCTGTCACGGCGCGGGTCGTCCACACCGCGGTACAGGTGGCCGACCATCGTGGAGATGTTGGCCTTCAGCAGACCGGAGCCGACCGCGACCAGCAGCAGACCGACGAAGAACGACAGCTGGCCGGGCAGCGCGAGCGCCACGTGGCCGGCCATGATCACGACACCGGCGATGGTGACCGTCTTGCGGGCACCCCAGACGCGGTCACCGAACCAACCGCCGGGCATGGCCATGAGGTAGACCATGGCCACGTAGACGGAGTAGACCGCCGTGGCCGTCGCGGCGGTGAAGCCGAGGCCACCACCCTGGCTGTCGGTCGCGGCGTCGACACCGCCGGAGACCAGGTACAGAACGAGAAGCGCACGCATGCCGTAGTAGGAGAAGCGCTCCCACATCTCGGTCATGAACAGCGTGGCCAGGCCGATCGGGTGGCCGAGGACGGTCTTCTCGTGAGCGGGGCTCGGTGAGGCCGTCGTCAGGCTGGAAGCCATGGTCGATCCTTGCTTGCTCGGGACGCTTCGGCTTCGTGAGCTCATCCGCGCCCGGTGGGGGGTGGCCGGCACCGGCGGACGGATCTCCCACCCCACGCCTCGGGGCCCGCCCCACGGGAATGGGGGGCGGCAGGACATCCGTCACCGGGATCCACGCCCTCCCGCGCAGTCATCACGCGAGGGGCCCGGCCAACAGGTCATTCACTGTCGTCAAGGCCGGCCGGACCGGTCCTCGATCGGACCGTCCGTCCGGTTCAGGACAGAAATAGAGACCTTTGCGCTGCTTTTCGGCACAAAGGTCCCTGAGGTATTGCATCAGGCGTCTCGCCACCATACGACACGACACTGCGGCATATGAAAGGACTTGAGAGATGGATCACAAGGCGCGCCGGGAACCGTTCGACCATATTCGAAGGCGCCCAGCGGTTCATAAGCGCAGATAGAGAGGGGTCTCCCCGGGGGCCCCTGGTTTCAGCCGCCGCGCACTACCATCACCCACATGACGCGTGTACTGCTCGCCGAGGACGACGCATCCATCTCGGAACCCCTGGCCCGCGCCCTGCGCCGGGAGGGGTACGAGGTCGAGGTCCGGGAGGACGGCCCCACCGCCCTGGACGCGGGACTGCAGGGCGGCGTCGACCTCGTCGTCCTCGACCTGGGACTGCCGGGCATGGACGGCCTGGAGGTCGCCCGCCGCCTGCGCGCCGAGGGCCACGGCTTCCCGATCCTGGTCCTCACCGCACGGGCCGACGAGGTCGACACCGTCGTCGGCCTGGACGCCGGCGCCGACGACTACGTGACCAAGCCCTTCCGCCTGGCCGAACTGCTCGCCCGGGTCCGGGCCCTGCTCCGGCGCGGCGCCACCGAGGCCCTCCAGCCCCCCGCCACCCACGGCGTGCGGATCGACGTCGAGTCGCACCGGGCCTGGATGGGGGAGGAAGAGCTCCAGCTCACGGCCAAGGAGTTCGACCTGCTGCGGGTCCTGGTCCGGGACGCGGGCCGGGTCGTCACCCGCGACCAGCTCATGCGCGAGGTCTGGGACACCACCTGGTGGTCCTCCACCAAGACCCTCGACATGCACATCTCCTGGCTGCGCAAGAAGCTGGGCGACGACGCCGCCAACCCCCGCTACATCGCCACCGTACGAGGCGTCGGCTTCCGCTTCGAGAAGAGCTGACCGCCTCCTCCGGCTCCACCTGGGGCATGCTCTAGGGCATGCGCCGCCGCCTCATCAACTCCACGCTCGCCGTGGTGCTCGTCGTGATCGCCGTCTTCGGGGTCTCCCTCGTCATCGTCGAGACCCGCACCATCACCAGCAGCGCCCAGGACCGCATCGAGTCCGAGGCGCTGCGACTCGTGGGCACCGTCGAGGCGAACGTCCTGGAGCAGAAGCCGATCGACCCCGTGACCCTCGGCGAGCAGCTGGACGCCGGCCACCACGCGCGGATCAGCGTCCCCGGCCGGCCGGCCGTGGAGGTGGGAGCCCCGATCCCCGACAGTGTGATCCGCGGCACCGCCCGCGGGGAGCAGGGCGAGGTCGTCGTCGTCGAGGAGTCCCGCGCCACCGTGACCCGCGAGGTCGGGCGGACCCTGGCCGTGGTCGGCGCGGTGGCCCTGCTGGCCGTCGTGGCGGCCGTGCTGCTCGCCGTACGCCAGGCCAACCGGCTGGCCTCCCCGCTCACCGACCTGGCCGAGACGGCCGAGCGGCTCGGATCGGGCGACCCGCGGCCCCGGCACAAGCGGTACGGGGTCCCCGAGCTGGACCGGGTCGCGGACGTACTGGACTCCAGCGCCGAGCGGATCGGCCGGATGCTGACGGCCGAGCGGCGCCTGGCCGCGGACGCCTCCCACCAGCTACGCACCCCCCTCACCGCGCTCTCCATGCGGCTGGAGGAGATCACGGTCACCGACGACCTGGCGACCGTCCGGGAGGAGGCGACGATCGCCCTGACCCAGGTGGAGCGGCTCACGGACGTGGTGCAGCGGCTGCTCACGAACTCCCGGGACCCGCGGACGGGCTCGGCGGTCCCCTTCGACCTGGACGAGGTCGTCAAGCAGCAGGTCGAGGAGTGGCGGCCGGCCTACCGCAGCGCGGGCCGGGCCATCGTGCGCTCCGGCCGGACGGGCGTACGGGCCGTCGGCACCCCGGGCGCCGTCTCGCAGGTACTCGCCACCCTGGTGGAGAACGCCCTGATGCACGGCGGGGGCACGGTCGCGCTGCGCACCCGGGTGATCGGCAACCAGGCGGTGCTGGAGGTCACGGACGAGGGACCCGGCGTCCCGCCGGACCTCGGCAACCGGATCTTCGAGCGGGCCATCAGCGGCCGCAACTCCACCGGCATCGGCCTCGCGGTGGCCCGGGACCTGGCGGAGGCGGACGGCGGTCGCCTGGAGCTGCTCCAGACCCAGCCCCCGGTGTTCGCGCTGTTCCTCAGCCGCACGGCGCCGGAACCGACCGAACCGCAGACCACGGTCCGATAGGGACGTACTAGTTGTTCGCGGGCGCCGGCTCCGGCATCGGCTCCGGCCTGCGGTCCGGCTTCGGCACGGGCGCCGGGTCCGGCATCGGCTCGGTCGGCTCCGCCGGAGCGGGCAGGGCCTTGAAGACCCAGGTCCGGTACGACCAGAAGCGGAACACGGTGGCGGTCCCGATGCCGATGAACTTGAACACGTTGCTGGCGACCGGGCCGTCCCAGCCGAACCCGTACGTGGCGGTGTAGAGCACACCGCTCTCGATGACCAGGCCGACGCCGCTGAACGCGGCGAACAGGATCAGCTCGCGGGTCCGGCCGCTCTTGGCGCGGTCCCGGTAGGTGAAGTAGCGGAAGCCGATGTAGTTCGTGGCGATGGCCACGACGGTGGCTATCACGCTCGCGCGCACCACCTGCAGATCGGTGGTGTTGCGGATCAGGTTGAAGACACCCAGGTTGACCAGGACACCCAGACCGCCGACCGCCCCGAACTTGGCGACCTCCCGTACGAGGCCGCGTACGCGTTCGACGACAGATCCGCCAGGCGTGCTCATCAGTAGGTCAGTCCTGTCGGTCACCGCCCGCTTACGGGGCGTCCGGTGTTCTCCGTCAACCCATCCATGCTAAGTGTCCCCCCGGCGCCGCGTCTGTGCCTTCCGGCACCCTGCGACGCACGGCACACGGACAGATCGGGCCAGGGGTCCGTCCGGATGGCGGAATACCGGCGGATACCCTGGAGAGGTGACGTTCCCGGTAGTCGGCATGGTCGGCGGCGGACAGCTCGCCCGCATGACCCACGAGGCGGGTATCCCCCTCGGCATCAGATTCAAGCTCCTCAGTGACACCCCGCAGGACTCGGCGGCCCAGGTCGTGAGCGATGTCGTCATCGGCGACTATCGCGACCTGGAGACGTTGCGTGCCTTCGCGCGCGGTTGTGACGTGATCACCTTCGACCACGAGCATGTACCCATGGAGCACCTACGGGCCCTGGAAGCGGACGGCATCCCCGTCCGCCCGGGGCCCGACGCTTTGGTGCATGCCCAGGACAAGGGGGTGATGCGCGCCAAGCTCGACGAGATCGGCGCGCCCAGCCCCCGCCACCGGATCGTGAGCGATCCGGACGACGTGACCGCCTTCGCGGACGAGGTGGGCGGGTTCCCCGTCATCCTCAAGACCGTGCGCGGCGGGTACGACGGCAAGGGCGTGTGGTTCGTCCGCACCCCCGAGGACGCGGCGGCCCCCTTCAAGGCGGGTGTCCCGGTCCTCGCGGAGGAGAAGGTCGATTTCGTCCGCGAGCTCGCGGCGAACATCGTCCGCTCCCCGCACGGCCAGGCGGTGGCCTACCCCGTCGTCGAGTCCCGCCAGGTGGACGGGGTCTGCGACACGGTGATCGCCCCGGCCCCGAACCTCTCGGAGGCCCTCGCGGGCGAGGCCCAGGCCCTCGCCCTGCGCATCGCCAAGGAACTCGACGTGACCGGCCACCTGGCCGTGGAGCTGTTCGAGACCACCGACGGCCGCATCCTGGTCAACGAGCTGGCGATGCGCCCGCACAACAGCGGGCACTGGACCCAGGACGGGGCCGTGACCTCCCAGTTCGCCAACCACGTACGGGCGGTCCTGGACCTCCCGCTCGGCGACCCGCGCCCCCGCGCCCGGTGGACGGTCATGGCGAACGTGCTGGGCGGGGACTTCCCCGACATGTACGCGGCGTACCTGCACTGCATGGCCCACGACCCCCAGCTGAAGATCCACATGTACGGCAAGGACGTGAAACACGGTCGCAAGGTCGGCCACGTCAACACCTACGGCGACGATCTGGACGATGTGCTGGAGCGCGCACGCCACGCTGCCGACTACCTCAGAGGAACGGTCACCGCATGAGCACCACCTCCGCAGCCCCTGTCATCGGCATCGTCATGGGCTCCGACTCGGACTGGCCCGTCATGGAGGCGGCCGCCCAGGCCCTGGACGAGTTCGAGATCCCCTACGAGGTCGACGTCGTGTCCGCCCACCGGATGCCGCGCGAGATGATCGAGTACGGGGAGCGGGCCGCCGACCGCGGGCTGAAGGCGATCATCGCGGGCGCGGGCGGAGCCGCCCACCTGCCCGGCATGCTCGCCTCGGTCACCCCGCTGCCGGTCATCGGCGTGCCGGTGCCGCTGAAGTACCTCGACGGCATGGACTCGCTGATGTCGATCGTCCAGATGCCGGCCGGGGTTCCCGTCGCCACCGTCTCGGTCGCCGGCGCGCGCAACGCGGGCCTGCTGGCCGTACGGATGCTGGCCGCCCACGACACCGAGCTGCTGGCCCGGATGCGTGACTTCCAGCAGGAGCTCAACGACCAGGCCACGGAGAAGGGCAAGCGGCTGCGTACGAAGGTCGCGAGCGCGGAGTCCTTCGGGTTCGGCAAGTGAGCGCCGCGCAGCGCCTGGACGAGGCGCGCGAGCTGCTGGCCGCCCACCCCGTCGTGGACGGCCACAACGACCTGCCCTGGGCGCTGCGCGAGCAGGTGCGCTACGACCTGGCGCGCCGGGACATCGCGGGCGACCAGTCCGCCCACCTGCACACCGACATCCCGCGGCTGCGCGCCGGCGGGGTCGGCGCGCAGTTCTGGTCCGTCTACGTCCGCTCCGACTACGCCGGGGACGAGGCGGTCAGCGCCACCCTGGAGCAGATCGACGTCGTCGCCCAGCTGATCGACCGTTACCCCGGCGACCTCGTGCGGGCGCTGACGGCGGACGACATGGAGGCGGCCCGCGCCGACGGCCGGATCGCCTCCCTGATGGGCGCCGAGGGCGGCCACTCCATCAACAACTCGCTCGCCACCCTGCGCGCCCTGCACCAGCTGGGCGTGCGGTACATGACGCTCACGCACAACGACACGATCGACTGGGCGGACTCGGCGACCGACGAACCCCGGCACGGCGGTCTGACCGACTTCGGCCGCGAGGTCGTCCGCGAGATGAACCGGGTCGGCATGCTGGTGGACCTCTCGCACGTCGCCGCGACGACGATGCGCGACGCCATCGCGGTCTCGGCCGCGCCGGTGGTCTTCTCGCACTCCTCGGCGCGGGCGGTCTGCGACCACCCGCGCAACATCCCCGACGACGTGCTGGCGCTGCTGCCGGGCAACGGCGGCGTGGCGATGGCCACCTTCGTACCGAAGTTCATCCTCCCGGCGGCCGTCGAGTGGACCCTGGCCGCGGACGAGAACCTTCGGGCGCACGGTTTCCACCACCTCGACACCACCCCCGAGGCGATGGCCCTGCACCGGGCCTTCGAGGTGGCGCGCCCGCGCCCGGTGGCCACGGCCGCGACGGTGGCCGACCACCTCGACCACATGCGCGAGGTGGCCGGCATCGACCACATCGGCATCGGCGGGGACTACGACGGCACGGCCTTCACCCCGTCCGGCCTGGACGACGTGGCGGGCTACCCCAACCTGGTGGCCGAGCTGCTCACGCGCGGCTGGTCCCAGGCCGACCTGGCGAAGCTCACCTGGTCCAACGCGGTACGGGTGCTGCGCGACGCGGAGGCGGTCGCCCGCGACCTGTCGGCCTCCCGGGGCCCGTCGAACGCGGTGATCCGCTAGCGGACTCGGTGCCCGGCGGGCGCGGTGACAGGGTGTGACCTGCGGGTTCACTCGAACGCTGCGTCCGCCGGGCGGCCCTGCCGTCCCCCATGTCACGGTGGCACCAATCTCTCCCTGCTGCCGCCGAGACCGGAGCGAACGCCATGGCCGACCTGCAGGATGAACCCCACTCCGTGGGCATCGGAGCCGAAGACCTCCCCGCACCCGCGGTAGCGGGCGCGGCGGGCGCCCTCGACCGGGCCGCCGCGCTGCTGGCCGTCCATCCCGTGGCCGACGGGTGCAACACGCTGGTCCGGACCCTGCACCAGCGCCCGTACCACGACATCGAAACCTCGGACACGGGCGTGGACACCGACATCCCGCGGCTGCGCGCCGGGGGAGTGGGAGCCCAGTTCTGGTCCCTGCTCGTGCCGTCGGCGCGGGCCTGCGAGGACGCCTCCGGTGATCAGGTGCTCTCCGACACGCTGGACGAGATCGACACGGCGCTGACCCTGATGCGCCGCTATCCCGACAGCCTGTGCCTGGCCCTCGGCGCCGACGACCTGGCGGACGCCCGCAACCGCGGCCGCATCGCCTCGTTCCTCGGCCCGGTGCCCGGCCGCACCCTCACCGACTCCCTGGGCGCGCTGCGCGCCTTCCACGCGCTGGGCGTACGGATCCTCGCGCCCGCGGGAGCGCCCTGGGCGCAGGAGGAGCTGACGGCCTTCGGCCACGAGGTGGTCCGCGAGGCGAACCGGCTCGCGATCCTGCTGGACCTGACGGACTGCCCACCGACGGTCGCCTGCCGGCTCGCGGGGGCCTCCAAGGCCCCGGTGATCATCTCGAACACGGCGGCCGCCTCGCTGAACCCGCATCCGGGGAACGTGACCGACGAGGTGCTGGCGGTCCTACGGGAGGCGAACGGCCTGGCGATGGTCACCTTCGACACCGCGCGCACCGGGGACTCCCTGCACGCGGTGGCGGACCACCTGGACCACGTACGGGCGATCGCGGGCCCGCACGGCGTCGGCCTCGGCGCCAGCTTCGGCACCGGACCGGGCCACCCCCGCCCGACGGGCCTGACCGACCCCTCGGGCTATCCGCGGCTGATCGCGGAACTGCTGGAGCGCGGCTGGCCGGAGTCCGAGGTGGCTCTACTGACCTGGGGCAACGCCCAACGTGTCCTCCGCGACGCGGAATTCACCTCCCGCGCCGCCCAACACCGCCGCTGAACGAGCCCCGCCGGCGTCCGAGGCCGCGCAATCCCAGCCTCGCCGGCGTTCGAGGCGCGGGGGTCCGGGGGCGGAGCCCCCGGCAACGGCGCCGCACGGCACCCGCACCCGGCGCCGCACGGCACCCGCACCCGGCGCCGCACGGCACCCGCACCCGGCGCCGCACGGCCCCGGATCCGCACCCCCCGCCCGGCCCGAGGGCTACGCGCGGGGGCGACCCATCGCCCGGTACGTCCAGCCCGCCGCCCGCCACCGCACCGGGTCCAGCGCGTTGCGGCCGTCCAGGATCAGCCGGTCGGTGACCACGCCCGCCAGCTCCGCCGGGTCGAGGTCGCGGAACTCGCGCCACTCGGTCAGGTGCAGGACGACCTCCGCGCCGCGGGCCGCCGCCGCAGCGGACTCCGCGTAGCCCAGCGTCGGGAAGACGCGGCGGGCGTTGTCCATGCCCTTGGGGTCGTAGACGGTGACCTGTCCGCCCTGCAGGTGGATCTGCCCGGCCACGTTCAGCGCGGGCGAGTCGCGTACGTCGTCGGAGTCCGGCTTGAAGGTGGCTCCGAGCACGGCGACCCGCTTGCCGAGGAAGGACCCGCCCACGGCCTCGCGGGCGAGCTCGACCATGTGCCCTCGGCGCCGCATGTTGATGGAGTCGACCTCGCGCAGGAAGGTCAGCGCCTGGTCGGCGCCCAGCTCGCCGGCGCGCGCCATGAACGCCCGGATGTCCTTGGGCAGGCAGCCGCCGCCGAAGCCGATCCCCGCGCGCAGGAACTTCGCGCCGATCCGCTCGTCGTAGCCGATGGCCTCGGCCAGCTTGACCACGTCCCCGCCGGCGGCCTCGCACACCTCCGCCATCGCGTTGATGAAGGAGATCTTGGTCGCGAGGAAGGAGTTCGCGGCGGTCTTCACCAGCTCCGCGGTCGGGAAGTCGGTGACCACCAGCGGGGTCCCCTCCGACATCGGGGTCTCGTACACCTCCCGCAGCAGCTTCTCGGCGCGCTCGCCCTGGACGCCGATCACGATCCGGTCGGGGTGCAGGGTGTCGTCCACCGCGAAGCCCTCCCGCAGGAACTCCGGGTTCCAGGCCAGCTCCACGTCCGCGCCCGCGGGGGCCAGCTCCGCGAGCTTCACCGCGAGCCGCTCCGCCGAGCCCACCGGCACCGTGGACTTGCCGACGACCAGGACCGGCCGCGTCAGGTGCGGGGCCAGCGAGGTCATCGCGGAGTCGACGTAGGACATGTCGCAGGCGTACTCGCCGTGCTTCTGCGGGGTGTTCACGCAGACGAAGTGGACGTCACCGAAGGCGCCGACCTCTTCGTAGGAGGTGGTGAAGCGCAGCCGGCCGGTCGAGCCCGGCAGTCCGACCACGTGCTTGGCCAGCAGCTCCTCCAGCCCGGGCTCGTACATCGGGACCCGGCCCGAGGCCAGCATCTCGATCTTCTCGGGCACCACGTCCAGCCCCAGCACCTCGAAGCCCAGCTCCGCCATGGCGGCGGCGTGGGTGGCGCCGAGGTAGCCGGTGCCGATCACAGTGATCCTGAGGGGGGCCATGGGTGCTCCAGAGGTGCGGGGCCGTTTGCGGCCACTGAGCATAGTCGGGCCCACCGGCGGGGACGTTCCCCAGGAGACCGCCGCTGTCACCCATCTCACGTGGGCCGTCCATATCGCCATCCGTGACCGGGCCACTAAGCTTGGGTTACTTAACGGTAGTTAGCATCACGTATCGCGTGTCATCACTGGGGAGTGAGAGATCTTGGCGGGTTCTGCCGACTTCGACCTGTACCGCCCGGCCGAGGAGCACGACATGCTCCGCGAGTCGGTCCGCTCGCTCGCCGAGGCGAAGATCCTGCCGTTCGCGGCCGCGGTCGACGAGGAGTCCCGCTTCCCGCAGGAGGCCCTGGACGCCCTGGTCTCCAGCGATCTGCACGCCGTCCACGTGCCCGAGACCTACGGCGGCGCGGGCGCCGACGCCCTCGCCACCGTGATCGTGATCGAGGAGGTGGCCCGTGTCTGCGCCTCCTCCTCCCTCATCCCGGCCGTGAACAAGCTCGGCTCGCTCCCGGTGATCCTCTCCGGTTCCGAGGAGCTCAAGGCCAAGTACCTGGGCCCGCTCGCCAAGGGCGACGCGATGTTCTCGTACGCGCTCTCCGAGCCGGACGCGGGCTCCGACGCCGCCGGCATGAAGACCCGCGCCGTGCGCGACGGGGACTTCTGGGTGCTCAACGGCGTCAAGCGTTGGATCACCAACGCGGGCGTCTCCGAGTACTACACGGTGATGGCCGTCACCGACCCCGAGAAGCGCTCCAAGGGCATCAGTGCCTTCGTCGTGGAGAAGGGCGACGAGGGCGTGTCCTTCGGCGCCCCGGAGAAGAAGCTCGGCATCAAGGGCTCCCCGACGCGCGAGGTCTACCTCGACAACGTCCGGATCCCCGCCGACCGCATGATCGGCGCCGAGGGCACCGGCTTCGCCACCGCGATGAAGACCCTGGACCACACCCGCATCACCATCGCGGCCCAGGCGCTCGGCATCGCCCAGGGCGCCCTGGACTACGCCAAGGGCTACGTCCAGGAGCGCAAGCAGTTCGGCAAGCCGATCGGCGACTTCCAGGGCGTGCAGTTCATGCTCGCGGACATGGCCATGAAGGTCTCGGCCGCCCGCGCCCTGACCTACCAGGCCGCCGCCGCCTCCGAGCGCGGCGACGCCGACCTGACGTACCTCGGCGCCGCGGCCAAGTGCTTCGCCTCCGACATCGCCATGGAGGTCACCACGGACGCCGTCCAGCTCCTCGGCGGTTACGGCTACACCCGTGACTACCCGGTCGAGCGCATGATGCGCGACGCCAAGATCACCCAGATCTACGAGGGCACCAACCAGGTCCAGCGGATCGTCATGGCCCGCAACCTGCCGTAACCCCCGGTCCGACCTGCGTCGACGCGAACGCCTCCCGGTGGCCCGCCGGGGGACGTTCGCGCGTCAGGCGGCGGGCTAGGCTGTGCCGCTGTCAGCCGTAGGCGCGCAGGTGGGGCGGAAGAGCATGTTCACGGAACGCCGGACAGCGGCGATGCTCGGGCAGATCGCCCGCCAGGACGTGGTCGAGATCGGTCCGGAGCAGGCCGCCGGCCGGGTGGCCGCCCTGGCCCACGTGGCGGAGCAGTACGGCTACGCGTACGACCGGGCCCACCGGACGGGGCACAACGACCTGCAGATCCTGGTGCGGATGTACCGGGACCCGCACCCCGAGGCACGCGCCCGCGAAGCGGCGACCATCGCCGCCCACCCGCGGGCCGGTAGTGGCGGGACGGTGCCGGGCATGCGGCCGGGGACGGTCAGGCCGACCCCCGAGGCCGAGGAGGCCGTGGCCCGGCTGAAGGACCGGATCATGCTCGACGTCCTGGCCCAGGCCGCGGACGGGCGGCAGCAGGCCTTCGCCTACGGATCCTGCGCGGTCCTGGCGCTCGTCCTGCTCCTCGCCGGGATGCCGATCGGCGCGCTGGTCGGCGGCGGGGCGCTCGCGGCCCTCCTGTGGGGCGCCTTCACGCTGGGTACGGTCCGCCGGCAGCGGATCGCCCGACGGCTGACCGACGCCGGGTTCGTCCCGATCCGGGACGAGACCGGCAGGCAGCGCTTCCTGCGCCCCGGACAACAACTGCCGGGCCACACCAACCCGTTCACCGCCTGACGGTCGAACGAACCGGTCGACACCGGTCATTTCATGACACGCCGAGTGCGCCGCCCTCAGGGGAACGCACCTGGTCACCCCCCATCCGGCACCGGCCTCGGGACGCCCCCCGGATGGGCTAAATTTGGACCTTCGTACGCCGGAATCGGTTGGGGAGAACGCAATGACGGAAGCGATCCTGCTGGTCGGCGGACAAGGGACGCGCCTGCGCCCCGTGACGGTGAACACGCCCAAGCCGATGGTCCCCACGGCCGGCGTCCCGTTCCTCGCCCACCAGATAGCCAGGGCCGCCGCCGCCGGTGTCACGCACATCGTGATGGCCACCTGCTACCTCGCCGAGGTCTTCGAGCCCTACTTCGGCGACGGATCCGACTTCGGCCTCAGCCTGGAATACGTGGTCGAGGACGAGCCGCTGGGCACCGGCGGCGCCATCCGCAACGCCGGAGCACGCCTGACCGGCGGCCCGGACTCCTCCGTCCTCGTCTTCAACGGGGACATCCTCACCGGCCTGGACATCGCCGGGCTGGTCCGGTCCCACGAGGCGGCCGACGCGGACGTCTCCCTGCACCTGGTCCGGGTCGACGACCCGCGCGCCTTCGGCCTGGTCCCGACCGACTCCGAGGGGCGGGTGCTGGCCTTCACCGAGAAGCCGCAGACCCCCGAGGAGATCATCACCGACCAGATCAACGCCGGCTGCTACGTCTTCCGCCGCAGCGTGATCGACTCCATCCCGGCCGGCCGGCCCGTCTCCGTCGAGCGTGAGACCTTCCCCGGCCTGCTCGCCGCCGGGGCCAAGCTGCACGGCGTCACCGAGAACACCTACTGGATGGACCTCGGCAAGCCCGAGTCGATCATCCAGGCCTCCGCCGACCTCGTCCGCGGCGTGGTCCCGTCCCCGGCCGTCCCCGGACGCCGCGGCGAATCCCTGGTCCTGCCGGGCGCCCACGTGGCGGCCGGAGCCAAGCTGTCCGGGGGCACCGTCGTCGGAGCGGGCGCCCGGATCGAGGCCGGAGCGGTGGTCCAGGGCTCCATCGTCCTCGACGACGCCGTCATCGGCCCGGACGCCCAGGTGAACGCCAGCCTGATCGGTGCCCGCGCCTCGGTCGGCGCGCGGACCGTCCTCGACGGCACGGTCGTCGGCGACGGCGCGGCCGTCGGAGCCGACAACGAACTGCGCGACGGAGCCCGCGTGTGGTGCGAGGCCCAGCTGCCCGCCGCCGCGATCCGGTTCTCCCCGGACGCCTGACCCGCGGTCCCGGTCCCGGTCCGGGCGGGGAGCACGGCCGCCCGGCCGCGCTCCCTCCCGGCCGTCAGTTACCGCGGACGGTGACCTTCTCGTCGTTCTGGATCTGCTTCACGAGCTGCTGCACCTTCGCCTTGTCCCAGACGAGGTTGCCGCCGCGCTGGCCGGAGATCGGCATGTTCATCGACACGCCGTCACCACCGTTGACACCCTTCATCGCGAAGAACATCTGGCCCATGTCGTACAGGCCCATGTCCTTGTCCACGATGAGGGTGTCCAGGCCCGCGCCCAGCATCGGGTAGAGCGCGAACGGATTGAGGATCGTCGACGGCGTCGCTGCCTGGCTCGCCAGCGCCGACAGGAACTTCTGCTGGTTCTTCGTGCGTTGCAGGTCCGACTCGGCGAAGGCGTACCGGGTCCGGACGAAGGCCAGCGACTGCTCGCCGTTGAGGGTCTGCTTGCCGGCCTTGAAGTCGGCGCCCGACTTCTCGTCCTTGAAGCCCTCCTCGATGTTCAGCTCCACACCGCCCAGCGCGTCCACGATGTTCGCGAAGCCGGCGAAGCCGATCTCCGCGTAGTGGTCGATGCGCAGGCCCGTGTTGTGCTCCACCGTCCGCACCAGCAGCTCGGGGCCGTCCTCCGCGTACGCGGCGTTGAGCTTGACCCGGCGCCCCTGCGCCGGGAACGTCTTGCCGGACTGCGAGCCCACGAAGGACGGGATCTCCACGTCCGAGTCACGGGGCAGCGAGATCATGGTGTTCCCGCTGGAGCACTTCGCCAGGATCATCATCGAGTCGGTCCGCTTGCCCTCGGCCGAGCCGGTGTGCAGCTTCTTCTTCTCCTCGGCGGACATCCCCTCGCGGCTGTCGGAGCCCACGATGAGGTACGTCGTGCAGTCGCCCTCCTTCGGCCGCTCGATGACCTTGGAGAGGTCCACCTCGCGGCGCACCTTGGAGTCGGCCCAGAAGTAGGTGGAGACGGACGTCACCACCAGCACGGAGAGCACCACGATCGAGCCGACCTTGATCCGCTTGCGCCAGTCCGGAGCGGGACCGGGCGCCCGCGCGGGGCGGCCGGGTCCGGACGGCCCACCGGGGCCTCCCGGCCCGCCGGGGCCGCCGCCCTGCGGCGACCCGTAGACCTGGCCGGTGTTGTAGCCGCTGTCGTAACCGCCGTACGTGTCGTGCCCGCCCGCCTGCTGCGGGGGTACGCCGTACGCGGGCGGCGGTCCCGCCGGGCGCTGCGGCTGCGGGGGCCGAGGCGGCTGCTGCGGCTGCGGCTGCCGCTGGATGTGCCGCATCCGCTGCACACCCTCGGGCTGCGGCTGCGCGCTGCCGCGCCCGTACGCGTCGTCACGACCTTCTGGCCAGTCATTCATGCGCCCAAGAATGCCTGCCCGAACGCGTGCTCCGACAGCCCGGTCCACATTCCGTACCGCGGCTGTTGCGAAGCTGATGCCGAGCCATCCCATCTCGGGGGGTGTCCTTCCGGTCCGGCCGGGCTCGCGGCTCCCGGCACGCACGCTCGCCGGGTTCTCGTCGGTCGCCGACGCTCCGCGTGGACTCCCTGCTCGGCCTTGCGATCGCACGCACCGGGCGCTGCTCCCTGATCCGGCCCGACCGGAAGGACACCCCCTAAGGTGTCCGTATGACACAGATACCGGGCGAGCTGCCCGGGAAGCCGACCGCAGCCTCCCGGACGACCCTCAGCCACATCATGACCGCCAACGACACCAACCTCCTCGGGACGGTGCACGGCGGCGTGATCATGAAGCTGGTGGACGACGCGGCGGGTGCCGTGGCCGGCCGCCACTCCGGCGGTCCGGCGGTCACCGCCTCCATGGACGAGATGGCCTTCCTCGCGCCCGTGCGCGTCGGCGACCTCGTCCACGTGAAGGCCCAGTGCAACTGGACCGGCCGCTCCTCCATGGAGATCGGCGTACGCGTCCTCGCGGAGCGCTGGAACGAGTCCACCCCCGCCACCCAGGTCGGCACCGCCTACCTCGTCTTCGCCGCGGTCGACGCCGAGGGCAAGCCCCGCGAGGTCCCGCCCGTCCTCCCCGAGACGGAGCAGGACGAGCGGCGCTACCAGGAGGCCCAGATCCGTCGCACCCACCGGCTCGCCCGCCGGCAGGCGATCATGGCGCTGCGCGAGGAGCGGGCGGCCCAGGGCTTCGACGACTGACGGCCGCCCCGGACCGCCTCGGGGCCCTCAGTCCCCGCACACCACCTGGTCACCGGTGACCACCCCGAAGGTGCCCTGGTACGGGTCCTCGGCGCGCACCGGCACCACCTTGCGGTAGTCCGCCCCCGCGACCACCACCACCGTCCGGCCCTGGCCCGCCACCGCCCGCAGCTCGCTGCCCGGCAGCGCGGTCGCCACCGACCGGGCGGAGCGGTCCCAGCGCGGGTCGTACGTGATCACCGTGCGCTTGACCTCGCGGCCGGCGCCGTTGCCCGGGGCCCGGGTGGTGTCGAAGCCGGTGGCCCGCAGCGCGGCGTCGACCCGGCCGCCCAGCCCGTCGATCCGGGTGCCGTTCTCCACCTGGACCCGGACCTGGGGCGGGGGCACGTCCACGGGGACCGCCGCCGGCGGGCCGCCGCCGGTCTTCCCGGGCCGGGCCGGGGCCAGCGGCCGGTCCTGGCGCAGTGCATCGAACAGCTTGGCCGCCTTCGGCTCGTCCCACTTCACGGTCGACCCGATGCCCTTCACGGGGAAGGAAGGGCTGCCGATGGGCACCGAGGCGAACTCGGAGGAGGACGGCGTGAAGTCCCGCATCGCCTGCCCGAGGGCCAGCATCTGCTCCGAGCCGAAGTCCTTGTCGGCCCGGACGGAGCCGAGGAGGGTGGAGCTGACCTCCTTGAACTTCACCGGATTCAGCAGCACCCCGCCTCCGATCGCCTGTTTGATCAGGGCGGCGACGAAGCGCTGCTGACGCTGCATCCGGCCGAGGTCGGAGGCCCCGTCGACATGGCGCGAGCGCACGTACTGCAGGGCCTGTCCACCGCTGAGGCGGTGGCTGCCGGGCAGCAGGTCGAGGCCGGTGTTGCGGTCGCGCATGGTCTTGGCCGTGCAGATCTCCACGCCGCCCATGGCGTCGACCGTCTTCATGAAGCTGGTGAAGTCGACCTCCAGGTAGTGGTCGATCTTCACCCGGGTCATGTTCTCCACGGTCCGCACGGTCAGATTGGGCCCGCCCTCCGCGTACGCCGCGTTCAACCGCACGGGGTGCGCCTTGTGCGCCTTGCGCGTCACGAGGTCCTGGTGGGCGGGCACCTCGGCGTAGCTGTCCCGGGGCAGGCTGATCACACTGGCCCGCTCCTTGTCCGCCGACAGGTGCACGAGCATGATCGTGTCCGTGCAGTGGCAGGGCGCGCCGCCCAGTCGGTACTCGCGCTTCTCCTCCGGGGAGATCTTCTCCCGGCCGTCGGTGCCCACCAGCAGGAAGTTGAGGCCGTGTCCGGCCTGCGGGCGGTTCTTCATGTCCTTGAACGGGTCCACCCGCTCGATCCCGGTGTCCAGGCCGGTCATCACGGCGTGCCCGATGGCGCCGGAGCCGAGCACCGCCACCGACAGGCCGGCCGCGAGCCGGACCCCCCACCGGGGCCGTCCGTCCCGGTGCCGGGCGCGACCGCCTCCGCCGCGTCGGGCGCGCTGCGGTCGGGGCGGCCCGTCAGGACGGGCGGGACGGTGCGGCTGGGGCACGGGGGACACCTCCGCGGGGGGCAGCGGGGAGACCGGCCGGGGCACTGGCCGGATCAGCTGATTCGGCAGAACAGTAGGCCCATACGATCAGCAGCTGTCCTTACCGATCGCTCGGCGCGCACCCGGTTCCCCCGTACGCGGTAACGTGACACCGATACCCGACCTTGAAGGACCACATGCCCACCCAGCAGCCCGCAGTCTCGGTGATCATGCCGGTGCTCGACGAGGAGCACTACCTCCGCGATTCCGTCCGCCACATCCTGGAACAGGAGTACGCGGGCGAGATGGAGGTGGTGATCGCACTCGGGCCGTCCACGGACCGCACCGACGAGATCGCCGCCGAACTCGTCGCCGAGGATCCCCGAGTCCACACCGTCCCGAATCCCACCGGCCGGACCCCGGCGGCGCTCAACGCCGCCATCAAGGCCTCCCGTCACCCGATCGTGGTGCGCGTCGACGGCCACGGCATGCTTTCGCCGAACTACATCGCCACCGCCGTCCGCCTCCTGGAGGAGACGGGCGCCCAGAACGTCGGCGGCATCATGCACGCCGAGGGCCAGAACGCCTGGGAGGAGGCCGTCGCCGCCGCGATGACCTCGAAGATCGGTGTCGGCAACGCGCCGTTCCACACCGGCGGCGCGGCGGGCCCGGCCGAGACGGTCTACCTCGGAGTCTTCCGCCGCGAGGCGCTGGAACAGCAGGGCGGCTACAACGAGGAGTTCATCCGCGCCCAGGACTGGGAGCTGAACTTCCGCATCCGCGAAGCCGGCGGTCTGATCTGGTTCTCGCCGGAGCTGATGGTCCAGTACCGTCCGCGGCGCTCCGTACGGGCCCTGGCCAAGCAGTACAAGGACTACGGTCGCTGGCGGCACGTGGTGGCCCGCTACCACTCGGGCTCCATCAACCTGCGCTACCTGGCCCCGCCGACCCTCGTCTGCGCGCTGGCCGCGAGCGTGGTCGTGGGCGTGACCGTCACCCCCCTCGGCTTCGTGCTCCCGGCCGGCTATCTCGCGGCGATCACCGCGGGCTCCGTCCCGGCGGGCAAGGGGCTCGGGATCAAGGCCCGGGCGCAGATCCCCGTCGCCCTGGCGACCATGCACCTGAGCTGGGGCTTCGGCTTCCTGACCAGCCCGCGGGCGTTGGCGAACAAGGTCATCGCGAGTCGCCGTCCGGCCGTGCGGCGGGACTCCTCGCAGGTCTGAGACGTACGCAAGGGGCCCGGACCGGAGGCTGCGAAGATCCGCAGTCGCCGGGCCGGGCCCCTTTCGCGTGCGTACTACCAGGTGAAGCCCGGCTGGATCGCCATACAGGCGCCCTCGTTGTCGCCGTTGAGGGCGTGGGCCGAGGTCGGGGCCACGGTCGGGGCGGGCGGCGGCGGGGTCGGCGCGTTGCCGGTCCGCCAGTCCTTGCCGACGTACAGGGTGACCCCGGAGACCTCCTCGGACTTCTGCACCGCGGTGGCGGGCAGGCCCAGGGCGGTGGCCACGGCGCCCGCGTCGGCCGCCTGGGCGTTCGTGGCGTAGCGGACCACGGTGGTGTCCTCGGCGCCGGTCCGGGTGTCGGCGGCGGCCTTGGTGAAGCCCTTGCCGGTCAGCAGCGCGGCCACGTCGTTCGCCCGGTTCTTGACCCGGGTCTCGGCGCCGTCCTTGCCGCTCGTGGCGTTGCGGACGGAGACCACGACCTTCGCGGGAGCCGCGGCCGGCGCCGTGGTCGCGGCGGTGCTCGGGGTACCGGGAGCCGTGCTCGGGGTGCCCGGGGCCGCGGAGGGGCCCGGTGACGGGGACGCGCCGCCCTCCGGGGTCCCGTTGCCCTTGCCGTCGAGCGCGATGTCCTCGCGGACCATCCGGAAGACGGCCTCGGCCTCGTTCGCCATGGGCTCGACCCGGCCGTCCAGGCCCGGCCTGGTGCTGTAGACCCAGGGCATGGTGGTCATGGTGATCCGGCCCGGGGGCACCTTCTTGAGCTCCATGCTCAGGTCGTAGAGCTTGTCGATCTTGTTCAGACCGGTGTCCACGACCATGGCGTCGATGGCCGCCTGCGCCAGGCTGTTGAGCTTCACCGGGTTGGTGAGCTTGGCGTTCTTGCGGAACTCGCGGGCCATCGAGGTCATGTACTGGTGCTGCGCGTGGGTGCGGCCGATGTCGGTGCCGTCCTCGAAGCCGTAGCGGGTGCGCAGCCACTGCAGGGCCTGCTCGCCCTGGATCACGCTCGTGCCCTTCGGCAGCTTCAGGCCGGAGCCCTTGCCGTCACGGGTGCGGGACTCGACGTTCTCCTCGACGCAGACCGGGACGCCGCCGATGGCGTCCGCCATCGAGACCACGCCCTTGAAGTCGATCATCATGAAGTGATCGATGGGGATCTTCGTCAGTTCCTGCCAGGCGGCGACCGTGCAGCCCGGACCGCCGCGCTGCAGGGACTCGTTGGTCTGGACGAGGCCCTTGCTGGCGGGGTGCACCTTGCCGCCCGGTTCGGTGCACTTGGGCATCATCAGCATCGTGTCGCGCGGCATGGAGACCACCGACATGTTGCTGCGGTCGGCCGACAGGTGCAGCAGCATCTGCACGTCCGCCAGCGGCGGCCCGTCGAAGGTGTCCGTGGCCCCGCCGAGGGCCTGGTTCGCCGCGTCGTCGCGCGCGTCGGAGCCGATCAGCAGGATGTTCAGCGGGGTCTGCCCGAAGGCGTTGGGCTTGGAACCGCCCAGTTTGGTCTCACCGAGGTTCAGCGCGTCCGTGTGGATGCTGCCGTTCAGGTGCTGGTAGTACAGGTATCCGGCGGCCGCCGTGCCGAGTATCAGCAGGGACAGCACCGAGGCCGTCCAGCGCAGCACGCGCCGCCGGCCCTGTCTGCGGGGACGGTCGCCGGCAGCCCGGCGAACCGCTCTGGAGCCGCCCCGCTGTGGGGGCACCGTGCCGGACGCGTCCGCCCCGCCGTCGGATATCTCCTCGGCGGCCTGGGCGGTCGCCCCCTCCCCTCGCACGCTGCTGTGCCTCACACGTCCCCCTCGAGATCCTTCATGGTCGACTGAGTGCCGGTGTCACCGGCCGAGCCTGTTACTTGGCGCAGACGGCCTTGTCGGCCTGCGCCTGCTGCACGTCCTCGGGCAGCTGCTGGGGCGCCGCAGGTGCCAGCGGGGTGCCCGGTTGCTGGAAGTCCGGACCCAGCGTCAGCTTCATCGGGGTCTTCGCCGAGGCGTCCGCCGTCCCCACCTTCAGCGCGGTCGCGGGCAGGCCCATCATGTCCGCCAGCGCCCGGGCCTGGTCGGCCTGGTTGGGGGCGTACTCCAGCTGCGTGGCGCCGACCTTCGCCGGCGCGTTGCCCTCGTTGCCGGACTTGGACACGCCCTTGCTGTTCTGCAGCCAGTTCACCGTGGTGGAGGCCGCGCCCTTGGGACCGCCGCCGTTGTAGACGCTCACCCGTACGTCCGTCGCGGCCGCGCGGTTGCCCTGGAGCAGGGCGTCCTGCTTGGCCTTCGTGTCCGCGTCGGCCGCCTCCTTGGCGGCCGCTTCCTTCTTCTCGACCTCCGTGAGCGAGACGTCCCCCCGGATCATCTGCAGCAACGGATCGGCCAAGGCGTGATCGACGACGACGGTCGCCTTCTTGCCTTCCGGTTCGGCCGGGTTGTCGAGCACCGGCAGGGTGGTGAAGGTGATGTTCTTGGTGTCGATGCCCTTCAACTCACCCGCCAGATCGGTGAGTTTGCCGATGGACCCGATCCCCGAGTCCACGCCCAGCGACTTGGTCGCGGCCTCCGCGAGGGAGAGGAACTTCTTGGGGCTGGTCAGTGTCTCCTTCGACTTCATCTCGCGCATCATCGAACCCAGGAACTGCTGCTGGATCCTGATCCGGTCGAGGTCGCTGTTGTTGCCGAAGCCGTGCCGGGTCCGGACGAAGGCGAGGGCCTCCTCGCCCTGCAACCGGTGTTCGCCGGCGTCCAACTTGAGGTGGGAACCCTCCTCGTCGTTGACGGGCTTGGCCAGACACACCGGCACGCCGCCGACCGCCGTGCTCAGCGTCTTGACGGCGTTGAAGTCGGCCATCATGAAGTGGTCGACCTCGATGCCGGTGAGTTCCTTGACCGTACGCATCGTGCAGCCCGCGTCACGACCCTCCTGGCCCAGGCTGGTGTTGAAGCGGGTGTTCTTGGTGGGCGCGATCGTCTTCGTCGATCCGTCCGGCTGCTTGGTCGGGCAGGCCGGGATGTTGGCGATCAGGTCGCGGGGGATGGACAGCGCGGTCGCGTTCGTCCGGTCCTTCGAGACGTGGAACAGGATCGTGGTGTCGGCGTGGCCGACGCTGTCCTTGTCCCCGTAGGCCTCGTTACCGGCGCCGGTGCGCTTGTCGGTCCCGATGACCAGGATGTTGATGGCCTGGTCCTTCTTGAAGCCGCCGGTGCCCGCTCCCGCCACGTCGGTGACGCTGAGGTTGCCGTTCAGGTGGTCGTAGTAGAGGTACCCCGCCACGGCGCCGCCGACCAGCAGGAACGCCAGCACGCCGCCGGTGATGGTGAGCGCCTTCTTACGGCCGCCACCGCCGAGCTTGCGGGAGCGCCCGCCGCGCCGGCCGCCCGGGGGCGGGTCGCCACGCCGCGGCCGCGGTACACCGGGCGCGGGCGTGGTGGGCGTCGAGGGAGCAGACGGCGATCTGCGGGGTGCGGTGACCTTGGGCCGCGCTTGCGCGGCGGAGTCGGCCAGTCGCAGTTCGTAGTTGCCGGTGCGGGGATTGAGTACCCACTGGTCTGCGGGGTCGATTTCGTCCGCCCGCCCACGGCTTTGCGCATCCACGGTTGCTCGAATCCTCCGTCGGTGCCTCGCGACGCGCCTCCCCCAGGCGCACGGTCAACGATCCGGCTGCTGGTGCCCGCCTCTGGTCCGGCCGGGCACCGGATCGCTCACCCTATCCGCCCTGTTCGGCGGCAAACCATGCTGGTGACAAATTCCACTCCCCTTATAACGGGGCGAACCGCCCATCCCGCTCGGTTCGGTCACCGCCTTTTGGGATTGCTTTACCGGCAGTCGGCGTTGCCCGCAGTGGTTCCCGTAAAAGTAGGGACGGGTACCTGAGGTGTGATGGTTCCCTCGTCCGTGGAGTCCGTGTCCGGATCGGCCTCCGTGTCCACCTCCGCGGCCTCGGTCGGACGCGCGGTCGGGGTGGGCTTCGGCGGGGCGACCGTGACCGGCTCGTCCATCCGTAGCCGGCGGAACAGCCGCTCCGCGGCGGGCTCGACCAGCTCGTCCCGGTTCGGGTCGGGTGCGTACGGCTTGCGGGGCACCGTCAGGAACTTGACCTGATGGGTCGGGATGTCCCGCATGCCCCGCACGAGTTCGTACAGCCCGCGCAGCGAGGCCAGTCCCGGATCCGTGGTCACCGAGGAGGTCGCCGCGTCCAGCAGCGGGTACAGCCGGGTCGGATTGAGCAGCACCCCGTTGCTCTGCACCTTCTTGACGAGCGATCCGAGGAACTGCTGCTGCCGGTCCATCCGTTCGGTGTCGCTGCCGTTGCCCAGGCTGTGGCGGGCGCGGACGTAGCCCAGCGCCTGCTCGCCCCGGAGGGTCTGGCGGCCGGCGGCCAGCCGCAGCTTGGCCTCGGAGTCGTTCACCGGCTCCTTGAGGCAGACCTCCACCCCGCCGATGGCGTCGACCATCTTCTTGAACCCGCCGAAGTCGATCACCATGTGATGGTCGACACGGATCCCGGTGAGCTTTTCCACCGTACGGATCGTGCAGGCGGCCCCGCCCCACTGGAACGCCCAGTTGAACTGCGAGAACCGCGCGGCGGTGCGGCTCCCGTCCGGCTGCAGGCAGGAAGGGATGTCCGTCATCAGGTCCCGGGGGATCGACACCGCGGTCGCGCTCCGGCGGTCCTGCGGCAGATGCAGCAGGATCGTGGTGTCCGAGCGCTGGGTGCCCCCGTCCTGGCCGTAGCGGGCGTTGTCCTTGCCGGAGCGCGAGTCCGAGCCGATCAGCAGGATGTTCTCGGCCCCGGTGGCCAGGTGTGCCGGGCGCTCGCGCTCGTAGCGCCGCAGCTCGGCCGCGGCCGAGGTGTCCTCGGTGATGTTCCCGTCGAGCTTGTTGTAGACCCACCAGCCGGTGGCCGTGCCCGCCAGGACCACGAAGACCGTCCCGAGGCCGAGCCGGCGCAGCAGTCGGCGCCGACGCCCGCGGCTGGGCGGGGGTCGCCCCGCGCCCCCGGCGGGGGCGCCGCCCGGTATGCCTGCGCTGTCCGTCACTGGCGTCCGTCCCCTCGCCGTTACGACTGCGGGCCGTCAGCCGTACGGGTGAGCACGGCCACTGCCGATGCTGCCCCGGGGTCGCCGGAGCGGCCCGGGGGCGAGGCCTTGTCTAGGGCCATGCGGGTGACAAATCGCCCGTACCCGCACTTCACCAGTGTGGGTGACCGGCTTCGGGACGGCGATCAGACGGTGTGGGTGACGCGCTCGCTCTCGCGGCGCTGGGCCAGCCCGTCCGCCGGGAGCCGGTCCAGGTTCCGGCACAGCACCACGGACCCACCTGCGGCCAGTGCGGCGTACAGCCCCGCCGACAGGCCCTCCCAGGTGTCGTAGCCCAGCCCGGTCAGCACGCGCGACCCCGGACCGAGGTCGAGCTTCGCCGCGTCCTCCCGCGCTCGGGCCACCAGCTCCGCCTGCGTGAGTTCCGCGCCGCCCACGACCAGCGCCGGGCCCTCGGGATCCACCGGCACGAACGGCGCGAAGCGGTCGCCCTGCCCCGGCACCTCCACCGCGTAGTCGGCGAACCCGGCCGGCGGCTGCGGGAACCGTCCACCCAGCGGCCGCAGCGCGAGCGCCACCCGCTCACCGCCGCACGCCAGGGCCGGTTCCAGGGTGTCCGGCCCGCTCACGACGAGATCCGCGCCGGCCGGGTCCGCGCCGATCTCGGCGACGACCCCGACGGACGCGCAGGCGAGCAGCCACACCGCGCTCTGCCAGTGCGCCGGGAGCATCAGCGCGAGCCGGTCCCCGGGCTCGGCCCCCAGGTCGCCCTGGAGCAGATTGGCGGTCTTGGCCACCCAATTGGCGAAGGTCGCGACGGACAATTCGACGCGCTCGCCGGTGGCATCGTCGTAGAAGGTGACGAGCGGGCGGCCCGGATCGGCGGCGAGCGCGGATCGCAGCAGGTCGGCAGGGGTGCGGTCAGTGGCGTTCACCCGGCACAGCGTACGCGGGCCCGTCCCCCGTACGGGGGCGGTCGGCTCCTCCGTACGGGGGAGGGGTACGCGCGGCGGGTCGGACGGAGCGTCAGTTCTCGGATGGCGAGCGGCCGTCGGCGTGCTCA
Source organism: Streptomyces sp. NPDC048331 (assembly GCF_043201215.1). Classification (NCBI taxonomy): domain Bacteria; kingdom Bacillati; phylum Actinomycetota; class Actinomycetes; order Kitasatosporales; family Streptomycetaceae; genus Streptomyces; species Streptomyces sp. NPDC048331. The sequence continues at coordinate 73,366 of NZ_JBICYT010000030.1, forward strand.
CCATCCTTTTCATGCGTGGATTCCTTGCTTCCTCGATCGGCGTCGCGACGGCCGCCGTACTGGCCCTGCCCCTCGCGCTCCCCACTCCCGCCCTGGCCGAGACCGCCCCCGTAACCCCCGCCGGGTCCACCCAATCGCTGCCGCTCGTCCCGCTGGGACCCTCGGCGACGCGGACGCCCGGAGTCCCCGGAATGAGTGCCTCCGCTGGTCGCGCCGAGACGCAGGGCCTCACCGCACGCGAGGTCAAGACGTTCTCGATGGTCGGCGTGGTCTGGGACGACGCGACCACCGAACTGCACGGTCGGGTCCAGGTGCGGACCCGCTCCACCCGGACCGCCACCTGGTCGGACTGGCAGGACGTCGAGACCCACAACGGCGAGCACGCCGCCGACCCCGACGCGGCGGAACGCGGCTCGCGGCAGATCCGTGGCGCCACCGCCCCGCTGTGGGTGGGCGAGTCCGACGCCGTCGAGGTCCGGGTCCAGGCCGAATCCGGCGCACCGGCCACCCGAGCCTCCTCCCGGCTGCCCACGGGCATGCGGATCGAGCTCGTCGACCCGGGCGCGGACACCCCCACCACCGGGTCCGACGGCAAGAACACCGGCTCGGACGGTGACGGCAAGGGCGAGGTGGTGCCCGCCATGTCGATGGGGACGGCGGAGTCCTCCGCCGCGAACGTCCCGCACGCCTCGCTCGGCGCGAACGAGATCACCGCGCTCGACAAGGCCGACTCCACCGCCGACGCCGTCTTCGCGAGCGACGGCGAACTGACCGCGGCCGCGGCCCCGTACATCGGCCCGCGTCCGCGGATCGTCACCCGCAAGGGCTGGGGCGCGGACGAGGGCCTGCGCGAGTCGGGCTTCGTCTACACGAGCACCGTCAAGGCGGCCTTCGTCCACCACAGCGCCTCCGGCAACAACTACGCCTGCAAGGACGCCCCCGCGGTCCTGCGCAGCCTGTACCGCTACCACGTGGTCAGCAACGGCTGGCGGGACCTCGGCTACAACTTCGCCGTCGACAAGTGCGGAACGGTCTACGAGGGTCGCGCCGGCGGGGTCGCCAAGGCGGTCCTCGGCGCGCACACCATGGGCTTCAACACCAACAGCATGGGCGTCGCGGTACTGGGCACCTTCACCTCCACAGCCCCGCCGGCGGCGGTCGTCGACGCGGTCGCCCGGCTCACGGCCTGGAAGCTCGGCCTCTTCGGCCGGGACCCGCGCGCGAAGACCACCCTGACCTCGGGCGGGGGGAACCTCTACCCCAAGGGCAGGAACGTGTCGATGAACGTCATCGCCGGCCACCGGGACGGCTTCGCCACCCAATGCCCCGGCACGAAGCTCTACGGCAAGCTCCCCACGACCCGCACGGCCTCGGCCAAGCTCCAGGGCCGGCCGTAGGGGATCCGGCCCCGCCGGCGTCCGAACCCCGGGGTCCGGGTCGCAGCCCCGGGGGTGGTGCCCGCCACGGCGCTACGCTCGGGGCATGGCCGGCCGCTTCGATCCCCTCACCCGCGCCGCCGTCCGCGGCGGCCGCACCGACGTACCCTCGGGCCGGGGCAGCACCGCCGGCTCCGGCGCCGAGGAGCGCCGCTGGACCCCGGGCGGCCCCGTCGACCTCGGGCTCGTCCTCGGCCCGCTCCGCCGCGGCCCCGGCGACCCCACCTTCCGCACCACCCCCGACGGCTCGGTCTGGCGAACCGCCCACACCCCGCAGGGCCCGGCCACCCTCCGCGTGTCCCGCGCGGGCGAGCAGGTGCACGCCGAGGCCTGGGGCCCCGGCGCCGGCTGGTTCCTCGAACAGCTGCCGGCGCTCCTCGGCGCCGGCGACGACCCGGCCGCCTTCGTGCCCCGCCACCGCCTCGTGCACGCCAGCCACCGCCGGCGTCCCGGCCTGCGCCTCACCCGTACCGGCCTGGTCCTCGAATCCCTGATCCCCACGATCCTGGAGCAGAAGGTCACCGCCGACGAGGCCTACCGTGCCTGGCGGCGCCTGGTCCGGCAGTACGGCGAGCCGGCCCCCGGCCCGGCCGGCCCGGCGCTGTACGTCATGCCCGCCCCGCGCACCTGGGCCATGATCCCGTCCTGGGACTGGCACAAGGCCGGGGTCGACGCCAAGCGCTCCGCCACCATCGTGCGCGCCGCCCGCGTGGCGAACCGCCTGGAGGAGGCGGCCGCGATGGACCTGCCCGAGGCCGTACGAAGACTGGAGGCCGTCCCCGGCATCGGCCCGTGGACCTCGGCCGAGACCCTCCAGCGCAGCAACGGTGACCCCGACGCGATCACCACCGGCGACCTCCACCTGCCCGGCATCATCGGCTACGCCCTCGCGGGCGACCGCGACGCCGACGACGCCGCCATGCTGGAGCTGCTCGCCCCGTACGCGGGCCAGCGCCACCGCGCGGCCCGCCTCGTCCTCCTCGCGGGCCACACCCCGCCCCGCCGCGCGCCCCGGATGCCGCGCGGCGACATCGGCCGCCTCTGAGCCGTGGCGTACGGCCCGGGCCGGGAGGGCCTCAGCGGACCTCGATGAAGTCCGCCGCCGACCGCCCCGGCCGGTCCGCCGGCGCGGCCGCCGGGTGACCCACTGCCACCGTGCCCATCGGGTCCCAGTCCCGCGGCAGCTCCAGCACCTCGCGCACCACGTCCCGGCAGAACATCGTCGAGGACACCCACGCCGACCCCAGCCGCTCCCCGGCCAACGCGACCAGCAGGTTCTGCACGCCCGCGCCCATCGCGACCACGAACATCTCCCGCTCCGCCGTGTCCCGCCGGGCGTGCCCGTAGTGGTGCGCGCCGTCCGTCACCAGGCACGGCACCACCAGGTACGGGGCGGCCCGCAGCACGTCCCCGCGCCGGACCCGCTTCGCGACGGACTCCTCGGACTTGCCGTCCGCCCGCAGGTCCGCGATCCACGCGTCCCGCATCGCGTCCAGCAGCCGCACCCGGGAGGCCTCGGACTCCAGCAGGACGAACCGCCAGGGCGTCGTATGGTGCGGGGCCGGGGCCGTCACGGCCGCCGCCACCGCCCGCCGTACCGCGCCCGGGTCCACCGGCTCGGCCGTGAAGGCCCGTACGGTGCGGCGCTGCGTCACGGCTTCCCGTACCGCTTCCGAGGTCCCCAGCCGGAACATGTCGTCGGCCGGTGAGCGCACCAGGTCCCGGGCCGAGGAGCCCTCGCCCAGTACGTGGGCCAGCCCGCGTACGACGGCCACCGGCAGCCCGGCGGCCTTGCCCTTGACCAGGTCACCGGCGGCGGCCAGCTCGTCCGCGGTCGCCACGACCGTCGCGCTCAGCGGGTTGCCGTGCGCGTCCGTGCCGCCGCGCAGGTCGTCCAGGACCCGCACCCCGGCCGAGCCGATCGCCACGTCGGTGAGCCCGGTGCGCCACGGTCGCCCGAAGGTGTCCGTCACGACCACGCCCACGTCCACGGACAGGGTGTCGCGTACGCCCGCGCGGATCGCGGCGGCCGAGGCGTCCGGGTCCTCGGGCAGCAGCAGCACCGTGCCGGGGGCGGTGTTGGAGGCGTCCACGCCGGCCGCGGCCATCACCAGGCCCTGCCGGTTCTCGACGATCCGCAGCGGACCCCGGCGCGCGACCACCCGTACGGTCTCGGCGTCGATCGCGGCCTCGCGCGAGTCCGCGTGCACGATCCGGTCCTCGGCCTTGGAGACGATCTTCGAGGTGACCAGCAGGACGTCCCCGTCCCGTAGGTCGGGCGCGGCCGTCGTGATCAGCTTCGCCAGGTCGTCGCCCGGTTTGACCTCCGGTATCCCGTCGAGCGCCCGTACCTCGTACGAGGGCACTGCCGTCACCGGGCAGCCTCCGCCAGCTCCAGCGCGGCGCGGGCCATCTCCGCGGTGGCCTCCACGTCGGTCATCATCAGCGGCACGGCGCGGCAGGTGATCCCGGCGGCCTCGACCTCCGCGACGGCGTCCGCGTCGGTGGTGTCCACGAGCCAGCCGTCCAGCAGCCCGGTCCCGTAGTGCAGGGCGACCGCGGCGGCGGTGGACTCGACGCCCACCGCGGCGAGCACCTTGTCGGCCATCCCGCGTACGGGCGCGCCCCCCACGATGGGGGAGAGGCCGATGACGGGCGCCCCGGCGGAGGCCACGGCGTCCCGGATGCCGGGGACGGCCAGGATCGTGCCGACGGAGACCACGGGGTTGGACGGCGGGAAGATGATCACGTCGGCGGCGGCGATGGCCTCCAGCACGCCCGGGGCGGGCTTGGCCTGCTCGGCCCCCACGGGGACGACGGCCTCCGCGTCCACCGCGGCGCGCAGCCGGACCCAGTACTCCTGGAAGTGGATGACGCGGCGCTCGCCGGTACCGGCCTCGGTGATCGCGACGTGGGTCTCGACCCGGTCGTCGGACATGGGCAGCAGCCGTACGCCGGGCTGCCAGCGGTCGCAGAGGGCCTCCGTGACGGCGCTCAGCGGGTAGCCCGCGCCGAGCATCTGCGTACGCACGATGTGGGTGGCGAAGTCGCGGTCGCCGAGGCCGAACCAGGTGGGTCCGACCCCGTACGCCGCGAGTTCCTCCTTGACGGTGAAGGACTCGTCGCTGCGGCCCCAGCCCTGGTCCTCGTTGATGCCACCGCCGAGGGTGTACATCACCGTGTCCAGGTCGGGGCAGACCTTGAGTCCGAAGAGGTGAATGTCGTCACCGGTGTTGCCGATGACCGTGATGTCCGCGTCGGGCACCGCCGACTTGAGTCCGGACAGGAACCGGGCGCCGCCTATACCGCCGGCCAGAACAACAATGCGCATGCGAACAGTCTGTCAGCCGAAGGCTGTCGTGGAGGGGTGGTGGTCGGGCGACGGGTGGGACTGTCGGCCGAAGGCTGTCGTGGAGGGGTGGTGGTCGGGCGACGGGTGGGACTGTCGGCCGAAGGCTGTCGTGGAGGGGTGGTGGTCCGGCCGTGCGAAGTCAGGCGGGTACGGACGCGGATTCGGCCGGGGAGCAGCTGTGCATCGGCATCTCGGTCAGGCCGGGGAAGTAGATGTGCAGGCTGACCGCGCCGTCGAGGGCGTCGTTGACGACTTCGTGGGCGCGGCCGGGGGCGAGGACGCGCTGGGTGCCGGGGCGGTGGGTGGTGCGGCCGCGGGGGGTGTGCTCGGTGAGCTCGCCCTCCAGGACGGTCATGACACCGGAGGAGGCGCCGTGGTCGTGGAGGCCGCTGCCCTGGCCGGGGACCCAGCTGAGCAGCCAGACCTCGTAGCCGGGGCCGGTGCGCAGCCGGTGGTACCAGCGGGTGGTGGCGTCGTACTCGACGAGGTGCTCCCAGGAGGCGCGGTCCTCGGCGATGGAACGGGCGAGTCCGGCGAACTCGGAGACGGTGGCCGGGTGTTCCCGGGCGGGCTGGAGCAGGTGCTGGACGGCGAGGATGTCGCCGGCGATCTGGAGGTCGCTCTCGACCGTGGCGGGTGCGTCGGAAGGGACGGAAGCGGCGGGAGCGGTGGGGGTGGCGCTGTGCGTGCTGTTCATCGTGGGGGATACCTCGACGGATGTCAGTCGTGCTGGCGGTTGCTGCGGGGACGGGCCGGAGCTCTGGGGAGCCGAGGCTCCGCGGGCATCAACAGCTGCAACAGCAACAGCGAACCTGGGCAGCGCACAGGAACCCACGAACGGGGGTCCGGGTGGTGGCTGCGGGCGCTGACATGCAAACAAGGAGAACGGCTCGGGGGCCGGACTGTCAACCCAATGTCCGGTTTGGGGTAAAAGTTTCACCTCATCCGGTTACCGTGCCCGGAGAAAGGTTTGTGCAGTGTGCGACAGGGGATGTGGCGCTGTGTCGGCGCTCAAACCAGATCCCGACTTCCGTGACCTGAATGTGATCTGCGCCGCTTCTCCGGCCGGACCGCAACCCCGCCCGGAGGTGGCACGTGGAATACGGGTAAAGACGGCATCCCGTGATGTCGGTGGCATGTGTCACGATTTTTGGCGATATGAACACTTACTGCATAGGCTTGGTTCCGCAGAGTGAATAAGGGGCCCAATAGCAGATCTCGGCTTGACTGCCCCGGAGCCACGCACTTGTAATTTCACTCGTGTCGTTACGTAGCAATCAGTGACGACATCGTCACGGGGACGCACAGACAGAGCGAGGGGCGCACATGACCGAGCTGTTTCAGGAACTGCTGGTCGAGGAGGCGGACGAAGAGCTCGGGTGGCAGGAGCGCGCTCTGTGCGCCCAGACCGACCCCGAGTCCTTCTTTCCCGAGAAGGGCGGCTCCACCCGCGAGGCCAAGAAGGTCTGCCTCGCCTGCGAAGTCCGCTCCGAATGCCTCGAGTACGCCCTCGCCAACGACGAGCGCTTCGGCATCTGGGGCGGACTGTCCGAGCGGGAACGCCGCCGCCTGAAAAAGGCAGCGGTCTGAAACGGCCGACGCGCCACAGGTCAGGCACCCACCGCACATCGCACGACATAGCGAACGCACCACGGAACGAACGACAGAACGCACCGCGGAACGCACCACAGAGCGCACTTCGACGCATGACAGACCGTGCGCCGAACGGGACGACGAGCGCGATACACAGCACGGCACACGGTCCGCCTCCTGCACCTTCCCCGCAGGAGGCGGACCGCTGTCGTGGCAGCCGTTAGGGTGGGGCGCTGTCCAGCAGCCTCCGAGGGCACACCACCCCCGGACCCCCGGCCGGAGGGCCCGTACCGCGATGTCCCTGCACAGCCAGTCGACGGCCTCCTACCAGGCCCCAGCCACACCCGAGTTCCCCCGGCACGTCGTCACCGCGGTCCTCGTCGCCCATGACGGCGCCCGCTGGCTGCCCCGGACACTCGCCGGCCTCCTCGGCCAGGAACGCCCCGCGCAGAACCACGTCGCCGCCGACACCGGCAGCGCCGACGAATCCGCCCGCCTGCTCACCGAGGCCCTCGGCGACGACCGGGTCCTGCACCTCGCCCGCCGCACCGGCTTCGGCACCGCGGTCGACGAAGCCGCCCGCAGCGCGGGCACCCTGACCCCCGAGGAGCTCCCGTACCTCAAGCGCCCCAGCGGCTGGGACCCGGTGAGCCGCACCTGGCGCGACGACACGTACGACCTGCCCGACCTCCCCCACGGCGAACCCGTCCAGTGGCTCTGGCTCCTGCACGACGACAGCGCCCCCGAACCGGACGCCCTCACCGAACTGCTCCGCGTCGCCGACGAGAACCCCGACGCCGCGATCATCGGCCCCAAGCTCCGCGGCTGGTACGACAAGAAGCAGCTCCTCGAAGCCGGCGTCACCATCGCCCGCAGCGGCCGCCGCTGGACCGGCCTCGACCGCCGCGAACAGGACCAGGGCCAGCACGACCAGGTCCGCCCCGTCCTGTCCGTCTCCACCGCCGGCATGCTGGTCCGCCGCGACGTCTACGACGAACTCGGCGGCTTCGACCGGCGCCTGCCCCTCATGCGCGACGACGTCGACCTGTGCTGGCGCGCCCAGAGCGCCGGCCACACCGTCCTCGTCGCCCCCGACGCCGTCCTGCGGCACGCCGAGGCCGCCGCCCGCGAACGCCGCACCGTCGACTGCGCCGGACGCACCACCGCCGGCCCGCACCGCGTCGACAAAGCCGGCGCCGTCTACACGATCCTCGCCAACAGCTCCGGCCGCGCCCTGCCGTACGTCCTGCTGCGCGTCCTGCTCGGCACCGTGCTCCGCACCCTCGCCTACCTCATCGGCAAGGCCCCCGGCCAGGCCGTCGACGAGCTCACCGGCCTGCTCGCCACCCTGCTCCGCCCCGGCCGACTCCTCGCCGCCCGCAAGGCCCGCCGCCGCCCCGCCGTCCCCGCCGCCGAACTGCGCCCGCTCTTCCCCCCGCCGGGAGCCTCCCTGCGGGCCAACGCGGAACAGCTCGCCGGCTACTTCGGCACCGACCGCGACACCGCGGCCGCCCCCGCGGGCCGGCACGGCGGAGGCAGCGTCCTCGACGCCCCCCGCGAGGACGGCGAGTACCTGGTCGAGACCGAGCGCTTCGCCCGCCTCAAGCGGCTCGCCCGCAACCCCGCGCCCCTCCTCCTCGCCCTCCTGGCCCTCGTCTCCCTCGCCGCCTGCCGCGCCCTGATCGGCGGCGGCTCCCTCATGGGCGGCGCCCTGCTGCCCGCCCCCGGCAGCGGCTCCGACCTCTGGGGCGCCTACACCGACGGCTGGCACGCCGTCGGTACCGGCTCCACCGCCTCCGCGCCGCCCTACCTGGCCGTCCTCGGCACCCTCGCCACCCTGCTGTTCGGATCCACCCAGGCCGCCCTGACCCTGCTGCTCGTCGGATCCGTCCCGCTCGCCGGCCTCACCGCCTACTTCGCCTCCCGACCGCTCGTCGAATCCCGGTTGCTGCGCGCCTGGGCGGCCGTCGCCTACGCCTTCCTCCCGGCCGTGACGGGAGCCCTCGCGGGCGGCCGCCTCGGCACCGCCGTCCTCGCCGTCGTGCTCCCGCTCCTCGCCCGCGCCGCCGTCACCGCCTTCGACCTCGCCGACGGCGCGGACGCCGCCGACCGACGGGGCGGCCGGCGCGCCGTGTGGACGTACATCCTGCTGCTCACCCTCACCACCGCCTTCACCCCCGTCGTCTGGCCGATGGCCGCCGTCCTCGGGATCGGCGCGCTCGTCCTGCGCCGGGCGCACTGGAAGGCGTACGGCCTGCGCCTGCTCGCCACCCTCACCGTCCCGCTCGTCGTGCTCGCCCCCTGGTCACTGGGGCTGCTCACGCACCCGGGCCGCCTCCTGCACGAGGCCGGCCTGCCCTACGGGGCCGGGTCCGCCGACGCCTTCGGCCTGCTCGCCCTCAGCCCCGGCGGCCCCGGCACCGGCCCCGGAGCGGTGCTCGTCGGCATCGTCCTCGCCGCCATGGCCGCCCTGCTGCGCACCGACCGCGCCTTCGCCGTCCGCACCGCCTGGGCCGCCGCCCTGGCCGGACTGCTCCTCGCCGTCGTCCTCAACCGCACCGCCTGGGCCGGCCCGGCCACCCTCGTCTACGGGCTCGCCCTGCTCGCGGCCGCCGTGCTCGGCGCCGACGGGGCCAAGGAACGCGTCGCCGCCCGCAGCTTCGGCTGGCGCCAGCCGCTGGCCGCCCTCATCGCCCTGGTCGCCGCCGTGGGGCCGCTGATCGCCGCCGCCACCTGGATGGTCGCCGGCGCCGACGGTCCGCTGCAGCGCCGCGACCCCGTACAGGTCCCGGCCTTCGTCGCGGACGCGAGCGGCGACGACAACCAGACCCGCACCCTGATCCTCGACCTGGACCCGCCCGCCACCGTCTCCTACAGCCTCGTCCGCGGCTCCGGAGGCCGCATCGGCGACGCGGAGGTCACCGCCCGCACCGGCGGCGACGCCCGCCTCGACAAGGTCGTCTCCAACCTCGTCGCCGGCTCCGGCGCCGACCAGTCCAGCCAGCTCAGCGCCTACGCCATCCGCTTCGTGATGTTCCGCCCCGGCGGCCCCGAGGAGATCCGCCGCGTCCTCGACGCCACCCCGGGCCTCAGCCGTCGCCACCAGCAGGACGGCACCGCCCTGTGGGGCGTCGAACCCTGGCTGCCGCGCGCCGTCATCGTCTCCGGCAAGCAGGGCGAGGCCCCGATCCCCGTCGCCGCCGGACCCGTCGAGGCCCACAGCAAGATCCCCGCCGGTGACGCGGGCCGCGTCCTCCGCATCGCCGACCGGGCCGACGAGGGCTGGCAGGCCGCCCTCGACGGCAAGCCCCTCAAGGCCAAGACGGTCGACGGCTGGGCACAGGGCTTCGAACTGCCCGCCGACGGCGGCCGCCTCGACCTCGTCCACGAGGACTCCCTGCCGCGGACCGCCTGGTACTGGACCCAGGGCCTGCTCGCCCTGGTCCTGCTGGTCATGGCCCTGCCCGGCCGCCGCGCCGAGCTCGACGACGACCTGCCGGAGGAGGAGGCCGAGGCCCCGTCCCGGCCCGGCCCGGGCGAGGCCGGCGAGGGCCGCCGCGCCCGCCGGCTGCGCGCCGAGGCCGAACCGACCCCCGCACCGGTGGAGACCGCCGAGGTCGCCGACCCGTACGCGCAGATCCCGGCGCAGCCCGTGTACGGCGACGACAGCTACGCGTACCAGGCCTACGGCGACCAGGGCGGCTACGCGTACGAGCCGCAGCAGCAGGTCCCCTACGACCCGTACCCGCAGTACGACCAGCAGGGCGGCCAGGCGGGTCAGGTGGGTCAAGCGGGTCAGGCCTACGAGGACCCGTACGCGCAGCAGCCGCAGCACCGGCCGGTCCAGGACACGGACCAGCAGCAGTACAGCTACCCGTACGAGCCCTACCAGCCGTACGACCCCCACCAGCCCCACGCACCGCACGACCCGCGCCCGGACGGGAGCCCCCAGCAGTGAAGCAGCGCGCACCCCTGACGCTGGCGGCGGTGACCGCGGCCCTGGCCGCCCTCACCGGCGTCGCCGCCCTCACCGCACCCGCCACCGACGGCAAGGCGGCCGACGCCAAGGCCGCCACCGCGGCGCGGATGCCGGTGGAGCGATCCCTGCTGGTCTGCCCGGGGCCCAGCTCCTCGGACATCGCCGAGACCACGTACACGGCCTTCACCCCCGGCGGCGCCGCCGGGGGTGGCAAGGGATCGGCCCGACTGCTCGGCGCGACCGCCGAGGCCAAGCCCGTGCTGGAACCCAAGGAACCGGGCAAGCCCTTCGGGGCCACCGCCAGTGGCGCCGACGCACCCGCCCTCACCGGCAGCGCCGACGGGGCCCTGGCGCCCGGCTGGACCGCACAGCTGACCACCAAGGTCTCGGTCGGCCGCAGCCGCGGCGTGCTCGGCGTCGGCTGCACCGCCCCCGGCACCGACTTCTGGTTCCCCGCGGTCAGCACGGCCAAGGGGCGCGAGGACTACGTCCACCTCACCAACCCCGACGACGCCGCCGCCATCGTCGACATCAAGCTGTTCGGCCCGGACGGTCCGGCCAAGCCCGACGCCGGCACCAGCGACGGCATCCGGGTCGACCCCAAGTCCACCAAGACCGTCCTGCTGTCCACCCTCGTCCCGGGCGCCCAGCTCGCGGACGCCACCGCCCACGTGACCACCCGCGCCGGCCGGGTCGGCGCGTCGGTGCAGGTCGGCGAGGAGGGGGTGGGCGCCGACTGGCTGCCGCCCGCCGCCGACCCGGCGGGCTCGCTCGTCCTGCCGGGCATCCCGGCGGACGCCACCTCCGTACGGCTGGACGTCTTCGTGCCGGGCGCGGAGGACGCGGACCTGAAGGTGCGCCTGGCCGCACCGGGCGGCTCGATCAGCCCGGCGGGCAACGAGCAGCTGCACGTCAAGGCCGGCATGACGGCGGCCGTGGACCTCAAGGACCTGACCCGCGGCGAGCCCGGCTCGCTGCTGCTGACCCCGTCCGACCCCAAGAAGTCCGCCCCGGTCGTCGCGGCGCTCCGGGTGGTCCGCGGCAGCGGCGCCAAGCAGGAGATCGGCTTCATCCCCGCCACCGGGCCGGTCGGCGCACGGGCGACGGTGGCCGACAACCGGCCCGAGGAGAACACCACCCTGCTGGCGCTGACCGCGCCGGGCGCCGACGCGAAGGTCAAGGTGACGGCCTCGCCGGGCACCGGCGGCGGCGAGCCGGCCTCCCAGGAGGTCACGGTCAAGGCGGGCACCACCCAGACGCTCTCCCTGGCCCCCGCGGGCGGTAAGGGCTCCTACGCCCTCACCGTCGAGACCCTCTCGGGCGGCCCGGTCCACGCGGCCCGCACCCTGTCCCTCCCGCACGAGGGCATCCCGATGTTCACCGTCCAGGCCTTCTCCGACGACCACTCCACGGTCTCGGTCCCCAAGGCCGCCCAGGACCTCTCGGTCCTGTCCCGCTGACAGGACACCCCCGGTACGCGCGGGTCAGTTCTCGCCGTACCGGGGGTCGACCGTCTCCGGCGAGAGCCCGAGCAGCTCCGCCACCTGCTCCACCACGATCTCGTGGACCAGCACCGCCTTCTCGTCCCGCGTCTTGGTACGGATCTCCACCGGCCGCCGGAACACCACGATCCGGGCCGGCCGGCCTTCGCGGGACTCCTGCACGGCGCCCAGCGGCACCGCCTCGTCGTTCCAGCCCCCGGCCGGACCGCCGGGCGGCCCGGGCACGTCACCGATCAGGAACTCCACGTCGGACAGCTGCGGCCAGCGCCGCTCCAGCCGCTCCACGGAGTCCCGTACGAGGTCCCCGAACAGCTCCGACCGGCTCGCCGACAGCGGTACCTGAGGAGGGGCCACCGGACCGCGCATCCCGCGCCCGTGCCGGTCCCGCCGACGCGGGCGGGGGTCGGCCGGGGCCCCGGCCGGCGGCTCTGCGGGGCAGGGAGGAAGAGGGGTGTCCGTCACCCCCGCAGGGTAGCCCTGAGCACGACACGGGGGAGTGCACGGCGGTGGAGTCGTCGCGGCCCGGTCAAGAGTGCGGTACCGTCCAACGTCGTGAGCCTTGTACGTCGCTGTTCGCGCACTGCGTGCGGCCGCCCTGCCGTCGCGACACTGACGTACGTCTACGCCGATTCGACCGCAGTTCTCGGCCCGCTCGCCACCTACGCCGAACCCCACTGCTACGACCTGTGCGCCGAGCACTCGGAGCGCCTGACCGCCCCACGGGGCTGGGACGTCGTGCGCCTGTCCGACGCCTCCGGGCCGTCCCGCCCCAGCGGCGACGACCTCGAAGCCCTCGCCAACGCCGTCCGCGAAGCCGCCCGCCCGCCGGGGCGCACGGCCGAGGCCGGCGGTCCCGGCCAGGGCGGCCCGTCCACCGGCGAGACCCGTCGTGGACACCTGCGCGTCCTGAGATCGCCCGATTCCTGACGCTTCGACGGCCTGAAAGGCTTCTCCCGGTTCAGGGTAGGTTTTGCTGAACCGAACAGGACCTTCAGGAGGGCAGGCAGTGGCCGCAGATCTTTCGAACATCGTCAAGGCGTACGACGTGCGTGGTGTCGTGCCGGACGAGTGGGACGAGTCCCTGGCCGAGCTGTTCGGTGCCGCGTTCGTCGAGGTCACCTCCGCCACGGCGATCGTGATCGGCCACGACATGCGTCCGTCCTCCCCGGGCCTGTCCGCCGCCTTCGCCCGCGGCGCGGCCGCCCGTGGCGTGGACGTCACCCTGATCGGGCTCTGCTCGACGGACCAGCTGTACTACGCCTCCGGTTCCCTGGACCTGCCGGGTGCGATGTTCACGGCCTCGCACAACCCGGCCAAGTACAACGGCATCAAGCTGTGCCGCGCCGGTGCCGCCCCGGTGGGCCAGGACACCGGCCTCTCGCAGATCCGCGAGCTGGTCGAGCAGTGGTCGGACACGGACGCCCCGGCGATCCCGGCCGGCACCGTCCCCGGCACCGTCACCGAGCAGGACTCCCTCCCCGGCTACGCCGCCCACCTGCGCGGCCTGGTCGACC
>NZ_JBICYT010000031.1:0-83825 GCF_043201215.1 Streptomyces sp. NPDC048331
AAGTACGCCTCGTGGACGGAACGCACGATGTCCGGCCGGGTGACGTTCAGAACCTCGTTGCAGCCCTCCAGCTGCTGGAAGTCCTCCAAGCTGGGGTCCTGCGCCTGGAGCATCGTCCCCATGGCACCGTCCGCGACGACCACACGGGTCGCGAGCGCCTCCCGAAGGGCATCGGCCCGGGTCTGGGTGTCAGCGGGCAAGGTGGGCAACGAGGCCATGGGTGCTCCCTGGGATGCGACGGCTGTCGGCTTTGCACCCCCTCTGTGTCAAGGGTGCACGCGGCCAGAGTAACCGCGAGGTACCCGCCCCGGTGTGGGTGTCCCACGTGGCGGACTGCATTCTGTGGCGGGGACTTCCCGGGGGTGGGACCCGGAGGTGGTACGGCGAACAGCTGTCCGACGATGCGCAAGGTCGGCATCGACCGATACTGTTCAGCATTGTCGAACCGCGTCAAGATGGTCAGTAATACCGAAGGTCTGCAGGAGGCTGCGCGATGGCACGGAACATCCAGTCGCTCGAACGAGCCGCTGCGATGCTGCGACTCCTGGCGGGCGGCGAGCGCCGGCTGGGACTCTCGGACGTGGCGTCCTCGCTGGGCCTGGCCAAGGGGACCGCCCACGGCATCCTGCGCACCCTGCAGGCCGAGGGCTTCGTGGAGCAGGACCCGGCCTCCGGCCGGTACCAGCTGGGCGCGGAGCTGCTACGCCTGGGCAACAGCTATCTCGACGTGCACGAGCTGCGCGCCCGCGCCCTGGTGTGGACGGACGACCTGGCCCGGGCCAGCGGCGAGAGCGTGTACGTGGGCGTGCTGCACCAGAGCGGGGTGCTGATCATGCACCACGTGTTCCGTCCCGACGACAGCCGTCAGGTGCTGGAGGTCGGGGCCATGCAGCCGCTGCACTCGACCGCGCTGGGCAAGGTGCTGTCGGCCTACGACCCGGTGGCGCACACCCAGGCGCACGAGGTGGAGCGCGAGGCCTTCACCCCCCGCACGGTCACGGACGGCACCGACTTCGAGCACATCCTGAGCCTGACCCGGGCCCGCGGCTGGGCCGCGGACGTCGAGGAGACGTGGGAGGGCATCGCCTCGGTGGCGGCCCCGATCCACGACCGACGCCGGATGCCGGTCGGCGCGGTGGCGGTCGCCGGCGCCGTGGAACGGGTCTGCGGCGAGTCCGGGGAGCCCCGTGCGGCCCTCGTGGCATCGGTACGGGACTGTGCGCGCGCGGTTTCACGCGACCTCGGCGCAGGCCGGTTCTGAGCTTCCTTTAACAGGTCCTGGCCACACCCTGGCCTCTTTATGCCTGTTTTTCGCCACATCCCGGCCTTGAGATGGCTGGTTTTGGCTGATCGCACCTACGGGTAACGATCCGACACATTGGCCTGGCCGACCCTTGACGCGTTCTTCACTTGGGCGGAAAACTGCCGTTCATCGGTCGGCATTGTCGAACACCTACCGGCAATACGCGCTAGGATGCGACAAGCCACGGACCGGTGCAGCACTCACCGAGTGCGCGGAACCACCGGAGGGACCCGGTGTCCGCCCACCCCTGGACGTACAAAGGAGTCGCGGGTGTCCAGCTCCGACATCTTCATCGGCGAGACCATCGGTACCGCCCTGCTCACACTGCTCGGCGGTGGCGTCTGCGCCGCAGTGACGCTCAAGAGCTCCAAGGCCCGCAACGCGGGCTGGCTCGCCATCACGTTCGGCTGGGGTTTCGCCGTACTGATCGCCGCCTACGTCTCGGCGCCGCTCTCCGGTGCGCACCTCAACCCGGCGGTCACCGTCGGCCTCGCCGTCAAGACCGGCGAGTGGGGCGACACCCCGGTCTACTTCGCCGGCCAGCTGCTGGGCGCGATGCTCGGCGCCGTGCTGATGTGGGTGACCTACTACGGGCAGTTCCGCGTCCACCTGGCCGACCCGGAGCACATCCGCGACGCCAAGCTCGGCCCCGAGGACCCGCACCCGCACGATGTGGCCGGTCCGGTGCTCGGCATCTTCTCCACGGGCCCCGAGATCCGTAACGTCGTGCAGAACCTGGCGACCGAGATCATCGGTACCGCGGTCCTGGTCCTGGCGATCCTCACCCAGGGCCTCCAGGACGGCGGCAAGGGCCTCGGTGTCATCGGCGTCCTGATCACCTCGTTCGTGGTCGTCGGCATCGGCCTCTCGCTCGGTGGCCCGACCGGCTACGCCATCAACCCGGTGCGCGACCTCGGTCCGCGTATCGTGCACGCCCTGCTGCCGCTGCCCAACAAGGGCGGCTCCGACTGGGGTTACTCCTGGATCCCGGTGGTCGGCCCGCTCGTCGGTGCCGCGCTCGCCGGTGGTCTGTACAACATCGCGTTCGCCTGATCAGCAGTACCGGCAAGATCGTAAGATCCGCACCGCCCTCCTGATTCCGCCTACTCACCCGACCTGCCAGGAGCAGCCAACATGACCACCAGCACCGGCCCCTTCATCGCCGCGATCGACCAGGGCACCACGTCCTCCCGCTGCATCGTCTTCGACCGTGACGGCCGCATCGTCGCCGTCGACCAGAAGGAGCACGAGCAGATCTTCCCGAAGCCGGGCTGGGTCGAGCACGACGCCACCGAGATCTGGACCAACGTCCAGGAGGTCGTCGCCGGCGCCATCGCCAAGGCCGAGATCACCGCCGCCGACGTCAAGGCGATCGGCATCACCAACCAGCGCGAGACCACCCTGCTGTGGGACCGCCACACCGGCGAGCCCGTCCACAACGCGCTGGTCTGGCAGGACACCCGCACCGACGCCCTGTGCAAGGAGCTCGGTCGCAACGTCGGCCAGGACCGCTTCCGCCGCGAGACCGGCCTGCCGCTGGCGAGCTACTTCGCCGGCCCGAAGGTCCGCTGGCTGCTCGACAACGTCGAGGGCCTGCGCGAGCGCGCCGAGGCCGGCGACATCCTCTTCGGCACCATGGACTCGTGGGTCATCTGGAACCTCACGGGCGGCGCCCAGGGCGGTGCGCACGTCACCGACGTCACCAACGCCTCGCGCACCATGCTGATGAACCTGCACACCCTCGCCTGGGACGAGAAGATCGCGGAGTCGATGGGCGTCCCGCTCAACGTGCTCCCCGAGATCAAGTCCTCCGCCGAGGTCTACGGCCACGTCAAGGACGGCGTCCTCGCCGGTGTCCCGGTCGCCTCGGCGCTCGGTGACCAGCAGGCCGCCCTCTTCGGCCAGACCTGTTTCGCCGAGGGCGAGGCGAAGTCCACCTACGGCACCGGAACGTTCATGCTGATGAACACCGGCGACAAGATCATCAACTCCTACAGCGGCCTGCTGACCACGGTCGGCTACCAGATCGGCGACCAGAAGCCGGTCTACGCCCTGGAAGGCTCCATCGCCGTCACCGGCTCGCTCGTCCAGTGGATGCGCGACCAGATGGGCCTGATCAAGTCCGCGGCCGAGATCGAGACGCTGGCCTCCTCGGTCGAGGACAACGGCGGCGCCTACTTCGTGCCGGCCTTCTCCGGCCTGTTCGCCCCGTACTGGCGCTCCGACGCCCGCGGTGTGATCGCCGGTCTCACCCGGTACGTGACCAAGGCGCACATCGCCCGTGCCGTCCTGGAGGCCACCGCCTGGCAGACCCGCGAGATCACCGACGCCATGACCAAGGACTCGGGCGTCGAGCTCGCCGCCCTCAAGGTCGACGGCGGCATGACCTCCAACAACCTGCTGATGCAGACGCTCTCGGACTTCCTGGACGCCCCCGTGGTGCGCCCGATGGTCGCCGAGACCACCTGCCTCGGCGCCGCCTACGCCGCCGGCCTGGCCGTCGGCTTCTGGCCCGACACCGACGCCCTGCGCGCCAACTGGCGCCGCGCGGCGGAGTGGACCCCGCGCATGCCCGCCGAGCAGCGGGACCGCGAGTACAAGAGCTGGCTCAAGGCCGTGGAGCGTTCCATGGGCTGGGTCGACGACGAAGACGCCAGCTGACCGCACTCAGCTGAGTCAATCGACGAGGAGCTAAGAGAGATATGAGCAGCCTGCAGAGCGTTCCCGCATTGGGCACGCACCCGACCGCCGGTGCCAACGTCAGCCGCGCCCAGACCCGTGAGCAGCTGTCGAAGGCCACGTACGACCTGCTGGTCATCGGTGGTGGAATCCTGGGTACCTCCGTGGCGTGGCACGCCGCGCAGTCGGGCCTGCGGGTTGCCATGGTGGACGCCGGTGACTTCGCCGGCGCCACCTCCTCGGCCTCCTCCAAGCTCGTCCACGGCGGTCTGCGCTACCTGCAGACCGGTGCGGTCAAGCTGGTCGCGGAGAACCACCACGAGCGTCGGGTGCTGGCCAAGGACGTGGCCCCGCACCTGGTCAACCCGCTCACCTTCTACCTGCCGGTCTACAAGGGCGGTCCGGTGGGTGCGGCCAAGCTGGGCGCGGGCGTCTTCGCCTACTCCGCCCTCTCGGCCTTCGGCGACGGCATGGGCAAGGTCATATCCCCGGCCCGTGCCGCCGCCGACAACCCGGGTCTGAAGACGGACAACCTCAAGGCCGTCGCGGTCTACTACGACCACCAGATGAACGACTCCCGCGTCGCCGTGATGACGGTCCGCGCGGCCGTCGAGTCGGGTGCGGTCGTCCTCAACCACGCCGAGGTCACCGGACTGCGCAAGACGCGCGGCCGGGTCACCGGCGCCGAGCTCAAGGACCGTCTCGACGGTACCGAGTTCGGGGTCGACGCACGGGTCGTGCTCAACGCCACCGGCCCGTGGGTGGACCACCTGCGGCGCATGGAGGACAAGCACTCCATGCCGTCGATCCGCCTCTCCAAGGGCGCGCACATCGTCATGAAGCGCAAGTCGCCGTGGAAGGCCGCCATGGCCACCCCGATCGACAAGTACCGCATCACCTTCGCCCTCCCCTGGGAGGACCAGCTGCTGCTCGGCACCACCGACGAGGTGTACGAGGGCGACCCGGCGGACGTGCGTGCCACCGAGTCCGACATCGCGCAGATCCTGGACGAGGCCGCGTTCTCGGTGAAGGGCGCGGACCTGGACCGCTCGCTGATGACGTACGCCTTCGCGGGCCTGCGGGTGCTGCCCGGCGGTCCCGGCGGCGTCGAGAAGGCCAAGCGCGAGACCGTGGTCTCCGAGGGCGCCGGCGGCATGCTGTCGGTGGCCGGCGGCAAGTGGACGACGTACCGTCACATCGGCCGTGTGGTCATGGACAAGCTGGCGAAGCTCCCGGGCAGCCCGCTGACCGAGGACATGGAGCCGGTGAAGTCGCTGGTGCGCCGGATCGCGCTGCCCGGTGTCGCCAACCCCAACGCGGTCGCGCACCGCCTGCTGGTGGACCGGGAGCCGGGCACGCGGATGGACCCGCTGACGGCTCGTCACCTGGCCTCCCACTACGGCTCGCTGGCCTTCGACATCGCGCGCCTCGCGAACGAGGACCCGGCACTGGCCGAGCGGATCCACCCCGACGGTCCGGAGATCTGGGCGCAGGTCGCCTACGCCCGTGACAACGAGTGGGCCGAGACGGTCGACGACGTGCTGCGCCGCCGTACGACGGTGACGATCCGCGGTTTGGACGACGAGTCCGTCCGGGCCCGTGTCGAGGAGATGCTGGGCCGTAAGGCATAGGTCCTCCGCAGGTGGGGAAGAGGGGCGGTTCCGAGGGGAACCGCCCCTCTGTCGTGGGCTGTGGCCGGTGCCTCATCAAGGCTTAGGCTGACCACGTACGCAAGGGAACTTCGGAAGGAGACCTGGGTGATCGAGCTTGAGGGCGTGCCCGAGCTGATCGACCCGGTCATGGTGGCCGCGTTCGAGGGCTGGAACGACGCGGGTGACGCGGCCTCCGGTGCGGTCGCACACCTGGACCGGGAGTGGAAGGGCGAGGTCTTCGCGGCACTCGACGCCGAGGACTACTACGACTTCCAGGTCAACCGGCCGACGGTGTGGCTGGACAACGGGGTACGGAAGATCACGTGGCCGACGACCCGGCTGTCGGTGGTCCGGATCGGCGGCGCCAAGCCGCGCGACCTGGTGCTGGTCCGGGGGATCGAACCGTCCATGCGGTGGCGGTCGTTCTGCAACGAGATCCTCGGCTTCGCGCACGAGCTGGGCGTGGAGATGGTGGTCATCCTGGGCGCGCTGCTCGGGGACACCCCTCACACCCGGCCGGTGCCGGTGAGCGGGGTCACCTCGGACGCGGACCTGGCGCGGACGATGGACCTGGAAGAGACCAAGTACGAGGGTCCGACGGGCATCGTGGGCATCCTGCAGGAGGCCTGTACGCACGCGGGTGTCCCGGCGGTGTCCCTGTGGGCGGCGGTGCCGCACTACGTCTCGCAGCCGCCGAACCCGAAGGCGACGCTGGCCCTGCTGAACCGGTTGGAGGATCTGATCGACATCCGGATCCCGCTGGGCGAGCTGCCGGAGGACGCGCGGGCGTGGCAGCTGGGCGTGGACCAACTGGCCGCCGAGGACAGCGAGGTGGCGGAGTACGTCCAGACGCTGGAGGAGGCGCGGGACACGGCCGACCTGCCGGAGGCGTCGGGGGACGCGATCGCCCGCGAGTTCGAGCGGTACCTGCGTCGGCGTGACCCGGCGGCGGGCCCGGCCCCGGAGGCGGGCGACGGCTCCTACCTCCGCGACACGAGCGGGGGCCTCCCCCGCCCTCCGAAGCGCAAGCCGGACCCCGCCGGGGAGGGTCCGGAGCCGCCGACCGCCCCGTCCCCCGGTGAGGACGACACCCCGGACGCCTAGGCCCCCGTCCCGCCCTCTCCCGGGCGCTGCCCGGACCCGCGCCTCAAACGCCGGCGGGGCTGGATTTCCAGCCGTCCGGCATTTCAGGGACCGGGTCCGGGCAGCACCCGGTTTCGGGAAGGGGCGGGGTAGGGGAAAGAGAGATGCCCCCGGCCCGGTGGGCCAGGGGCATCGGTGTCGCTACGGC
This sequence comes from Streptomyces sp. NPDC048331, assembly GCF_043201215.1. NCBI lineage: Bacteria > Bacillati > Actinomycetota > Actinomycetes > Kitasatosporales > Streptomycetaceae > Streptomyces > Streptomyces sp. NPDC048331. The sequence continues at coordinate 6,926 of NZ_JBICYT010000031.1, forward strand.
CGGATCACAGGGCCACGCCCAGGAGGGCGTCGACCGTGCGGGAGACCAGGCCGGGGGCCGACTCGTCGTCGCCGTCCGTGGCGATCTGCCGCTCGACCCAGCGGTCCACGGCCGCCAGGGCCGCCGGCGCGTCCAGGTCGTTCGCCAGGGCCTCGCGGACCTCTTCGACCAGGGCGTCGGCGGGGATGCCGTCCGGCCGGGACACGGCCGCGCGCCAGCGCTCCAGCCGTGCCACGGCCTCGTCCAGGACGGCGTCCGTCCACTCCCAGTCGGCCCGGTAGTGGTGCGAGAGCAGGGCCAGGCGGATCGCCGCCGGGTCCACCCCGGCCCGGCGCAGCGCCGAGACGAAGACGAGGTTGCCCTTCGACTTCGACATCTTCTCGCCGTGCAGCGCGACCATGCCCGCGTGCACGTACGCCTTGGCCATCGGGAATTCGCCCGTCAGTGCCTGCGCGTGCGAGGCGCCCATCTCGTGGTGCGGGAACGCCAGGTCGGAGCCGCCGCCCTGGATGTCGAAGCTCATGCCCAGGTGGTCGAGGGCGATCGCCACGCACTCGATGTGCCAGCCCGGCCGGCCGCGGCCCAGCGAGCCGCCGTCCCAGCTCGGCTCGCCCGGACGTGCGGCCATCCACAGCATCGGGTCCAGCGGGTTCTTCTTCCCGGCCCGCTCGGGGTCGCCGCCCCGCTCCGCCGAGAGCAGTCGCATCGCCTCGGCGTCGAGGTTCGAGACGCCGCCGAAGTGCGGGTCCGCCTCGACCGAGAAGTAGGTGTCGCCGTCCAGCTCGTAGGCGGCTCCGGCGTCCCGCAGCCGCTCGACGAGCGGCACGATGCCGGGTATGGCCTCGACGGCGCCGATGTAGTGCTGCGGGGGCAGCATCCGCAGGGCGGTCATGTCCTCGCGGAAGAGCGCGGTCTCGCGCTCGGCCAGCTCGGTCCAGTCCTGGTTGTCGCGCAGCGCCCGCTCCAGCAGTGGATCGTCGACGTCCGTGACGTTCTGGACGTAGATGACCTGCCGCTTGGTGTCGAGCCACACGCGCTGTACGAGGTCGAACGCGTTGTAGGTCGCCGCGTGACCGATGTGGGTCGCGTCGTACGGAGTGATGCCGCAGACGTAGATACGGGCGACGGGACCGGGGGCGAGGGTGATCGTCCCTTGGGTCGCGGTGTCGTGGATCTGGAGGTCGCGGCCCTTGCCAGGAAGGGCGGGGACCTCAGAAGCGGGCCAGGCATGCATGTGTCGAGCCTAACCGGACGGATGTTCCGGAAACGAACTGGACCTGCACGGTTGTCTTGATCGGCACTCTTGCGGTCTGGCCGGTTCTATGCGTATGGCCGGTGGCCGATTCAGACCGGTGGCCAGGGGATCGACGGCCACTGCCCGGACGGCCGCGGATGGGTGCCGGTGCGCAGCAGGTGCTCCACCCGGTCCCGTACGGCGGCCAGCTCGACCGGTGTGATCAGTTCGGCCAGCCGGGTGGCGAGCGGGGCTCCGTCGGCCAGCCCGGCGGCCAGCACGGCCAGTACCTCGCGTGCCTCGTCGGTCAGCGGCTCGCCCGCCCAGCCCCACAGGAGGGTGCGCAGCTTGTCCTCGGCGTGGAAGGTCACACCGTGGTCGATGCCGTAGAGCCGGCCGTCGGGTGCGGGCAGCAGGTGGCCGCCCTTGCGGTCGCCGTTGTTGATCACGGCGTCGAGTACGGCGATCCGGCGCAGCCGGGGGTCGTCGGCGTGCACGAGCAGCGCGGTGCGGCCCTCACCGACCTCGGCGAGGGCGACGGCCTTCCAGCCCTCGCCCGCCTGCTCACCGTCGACGAGCCCGAGGAGCGGGCCGAGCGGGGAGTCCGGAGCGCCCGGAACGGGTTGCTCCGCGTCGATCCAGCGCTGGACCATGCCCTCGCCGTACGGGCCGTCGCGGAGCACGGTGGCGGGGACCAGGCCCCATCCGGTGGCTTCGGAGATCAGGTAGGCGGCGACCTCCCGGCGGGCGAGGTTCCCGTCGGGGAAGTCCCACAGCGGCCGCTCACCCTTGACCGGTTTGTACACGCAGTCGGCGCTCACGCCCCCGTACGTGACGCTGCACAGCAGGACGGCGTTGGACGCCTCGCGGATCCGGCCGACGACGGTGAGCTCGCCCTTGGCGAGCAGTTCCTCCAGCTCCCCCGTGTCCGTCACGCCTGGCGCCGGTAGCCGTTCTGGCGCGGGCAGACGTGGCCCTCCGGGTCCAGCGGGAGGCTGCACAGCGGGCAGGGCGGGCGGCCGGCGTTGACCACGTCCAGGGCCCGCTTGGCGAAGGCTCGGGCCTGGGCGCCGGTGAGGCGGACCCGCAGCATGGGCGGGCCGTTCTCCTCGTCCTGGAGCAGTCGCTCCTCGGCCTCGGCGAGGTCCTCGTCGGAGTCCGCGTCGAGTTCGACCAGCGCCTGGGCCTCGACGATCATGCGCTGTTCCTCGCCGTCCCAGGCCAGGGCCATGGTGCCGACGCGGAACTCCTCGTCGACCGGGACGTCCAGCGGTGCGGTGTCGGCGGCCTCGGCGGGGGCGACGGCCGGGACCGGGGCGTTGCCGCCGGTGCGCCGTACGACCTCGTCCAGCAGCTCGTCCATCCGCTCGGCCAGCGCCGCTACCTGGGTCTTCTCCAGGGAGACGCTGGTGACACGGGGGCCGGCGGAGGCCTGCAGGAAGAACGTACGGCGTCCCGGCAGACCGACCGTGCCGGCCACGAAGCGGTCCGGGGGGTCGTAGAGGAACACCTGACGGGGCACGTCCAGTCTCCAAGTCTCGGCGGCAGGGGCAGGTCTGCGCCCTTGTGTTGGCCCGTCCACCCTACTGCTCCGGGCGATCAAGCCGCGCCCGCGCCGCCTCCCACGACGGCGTTCCCGGCGTCTTCGGTGTCTTTGTCCGATGCGACGGTCTCCGGTGCGGCGGGGCGTCGGACGAGTGAGCCGAAGTCCCCGGTGTCACCGAGCCGGAACACGAACGGCCGGGTGGTGGTGTACCGGATGGCGGTCACCGAGCAGGGGTCGACATGGATGCGCTGGAAGAGGTCCAGGTGCATGCCCAGGGCGTCGGCGACAAGGGACTTGATGATGTCGCCGTGCGAGCACATGAGGAGGACGGCGTCGCTGCCGTGCTCCTGCTCGATCCGGGCGTCCCAGTCGCGTACGGCGTCCACCGCGCGCGCCTGCATGGCGCGCATGGACTCGCCGCCGGGGAAGGCGGCGGCCGACGGATGCTGCTGGACGATCTTCATCAGCGGTTCGTCGGAGAGTTCGGACAGCTTGCGGCCCGACCACTCGCCGTAGTGGCACTCGCCGATCCGCTCGTCGGTGTGCAGTTCCAGCTCCGGCCGGGCGGCCAGCAGTGGCGCGAGGGTCTCCCGGCAGCGCTGCAACGGGCTGGTGACGGCGGCGGCCAGCGGCACCCCCGCCAGCCGGCCGGGGAGCGCGGCGGCCTGCTCCGCGCCGCGCTCGTCGAGGGCCACTCCGGGGGTCCATCCGGCGAGCAGCCCAGCGGTGTTGGCGGTGGACCGCCCGTGTCGTACGAGGATCAGCGTGGCCATGGGGCCAGCGTATGCGCTGCCGCGGGTGTGCGGGCGGGCGGTGGGCAGGGAAGAATGCCCCGCGTGATTGTGGACTGCGCGATTTACCGGGACGGCCGCCGTACCGAGGGGCCGGACGATTTCTCGGACGCCCTCGACCAGGCGCGGGCGACCGGTGACGCCTTCCTGTGGATCGGCATGCACGAGCCGACGGCGAAGGAATTCGACCATGTCAGCCAGGAGTTCGGGCTGCATCCGTTGGCGGTGGAGGACGCGCTGACCGCGCACCAGCGCCCGAAGCTGGAGGTGTACGACGATTCGCTGTTCGTCGTCCTCAAGCCGGTGCGGTACGACGAGGACTCGGACACGGTGACCGCGGGCGAGCTGATGGTCTTCATAGGGGATTCGTTCGTCGTCACGGTCCGGCACGGCGAGGGGGCCCCGCTGGCCGCCGTGCGCCACCGGCTGGAGCGGGAGCCGGACGTGCTGCGGCACGGCCCGACGGCGGTGTTGTACGCGGTGTCCGACGCGGTGGTCGACCACTACATCGAGGTGGCCGCCGAGCTCCAGGAGGACCTGGAGGAGCTGGAGGCCGAGGTCTTCGCCCCGAGCGCCTCGGACACCAAGAACACCGCCGCCCGGATCTACGGGTTCAAGCGTCAGGTGCTGGAGTTCCGGCGGGCGACGAGTCCGCTGCTCCAGCCGATGGACCGCCTCGCCTTCGGGGAGGTCCCGTTCGTCCACGAGCACGCCCAGCCGTTCTTCCGCGATGTCGCCGACCACCTGACCAAGGCGAACGAGTACATCGAGGGGCTGGACCGGCTGCTGTCGGACGCGCTGGCCGCGCATCTCGCGCAGATGGGTCTGCGGCAGAACGACGACATGCGCAAGATCTCTGCCTGGGCGGCGATGGCAGCCGTCCCCACGATGGTGGCGGGCATCTACGGGATGAACTTCGACCACATGCCGGAACTACGGCACACCTGGGGCTATCCGGCGGTGCTGCTGGTCATGGCGGGTGCGTGCCTGGGCCTGCACCGGATGTTCAAGCGCCGGGGCTGGCTCTGAGTTCCCGCTCGCGCGCGGTGCGGGTGGGGCCGGGCGCGGCGTCCGGTGGGCCGCCGAGGGCGTCCAGGCGCACCGGCAGTCGCAGGTCGACCATCCGGTGCCAGCCGCTGAACCGCTCGTAGGCGTACATCGCGCGGATGCCGGTGGCGAGCGCGGCCGCCTTCGGGGCGGACCAGTGCAGGAGCCGTCCCATGTGGCCCATGACGGCGAGGCTCACGTCGCGGTAGACGGAGATCTCGGCGAGCGCGCTCTCGCGGAGCACCCGCTGGATGGTCCGGCCGTATCCGGACCGGGCGAGGCGCAGCAGTTCCTCGTGGCAGTAGGCGAGGTGGTTGTCCTCGTCGTGGCTGATCATGTGGATCGCCTTGCCCACCTCGGCGTGGTCGCCGAAATACCTGACGAGCATGTCCATCTGGTCGGCGGCGCGCTGTTCGGTGACGCGGCTGTGCGCGAGGTAGACGACGATGTCCTCCTCGGTCAGCGCCACCTCCCGACGCAGCTTCTCGTGCGCGAGGCCGATGCCGCGGCGCTCCAGCAGCATCGTGTAGTCGGTCTCGGGGGGCACGGGGACGGCGGGCAGGCCTCGTTTGCGGAGCAGGGCGTGGAAGATCCGGCCGTGCTTGTCCTCGTCGGCACCGTGTCGGGTGATCTTGGGCGCGAGGTGGCGCATGCCGTCCGGCACCAGGGCCGCGATACGGGCGTTCTCCCAGCCGCCCTGGGTCTCCCCGCTGGCGGCGATGGAGCAGAACAGCTGGAAGGAGTCGTCGTTGTCGACGATCTCCTGGAACAGGCTGCGGGCAGAGAGCATGGAACGAGTCAAACGCCGGTGGACGGCGCGGGCAACCGAGGGGTCGCACGACTCGTCCGAATGAACGAAATCGGGGGGCGGGCCGCCGTGCGTAACCCGGCGGGCGTTCCCGGCGTTGTTCGCTGTGTCGGCCGTGGCGGGGAAGACCCCCCGAGCCCCCACCACGGCCGCAGAGCGTTCACCGGATGCCGGCGTCACCCGCCGGCATCCGGATCGACCGATCAGGCGATCAGGCGATCAGGCGAGACCCGCCAGCTCCATGGCCTCGGTGCCGGCGCGCAGGGCGGCGATCCGCTCGTCCAGCGTGAATCCGGCCGGGGCCAGCGTGAGGGTGGTGACCCCGGCCTCGGCGTAGGCCCGCATCCCGTCGGCGATCCTGGCTACCGGGCCGAGCAGCGTGGTCGAGTCGATCAGCGAGTGCGGGACCGCCTCGGCCGCGCCGTTCTTGTCGCCCGCCAGGTACTTGTCCTGGATCTCGGCGGCTTCCTTCTCGTAGCCCATGCGCTGGGCCAACTGGTTGTAGAAGTTCTGCTTCCGGCTGCCCATGCCGCCCACGTACAGGGCGGTGTAGGGGCGGAACATGTCCGCGAGCGCGTTCACGTCCTCGCCGAGGGCCAGCGGCACGGTCGGGCAGACGTCGAAGCCCTCCATCGTGAGCCCGGCCTTCTCGCGGCCGGCCCGGATGTGGGTGAGCGCGGTGGCCTCCAGGTGCTCGGCGGCCGGGAAGATCAGCAGCGCGCCGTCGGCGATCTCGCCGGTCTGCTCCAGGTTCTTCGGCCCGATGGCGGCGATGTAGAGCGGGATGTGCTCGCGCTCGGGGTGCACGGTCAGCTTGAGCGGCTTGCCCGGCCCGCCCGGCAGCGGCAGGGTCCAGTGGTCGCCCTCGTACGAGAGCCGCTCGCGGGTCATGGCCTTGCGGACGATCTCCACGTACTCGCGGGTGCGGGCCAGCGGCTTGTCGAACTTGACGCCGTACCAGCCCTCGGAGACCTGCGGACCGGAGACGCCGAGACCGAGCCGGAAGCGGCCCTTGGTCAGGGAGTCGAGGGTGGCCGCGGTCATGGCGGTCATCGCGGGCTGGCGGGCCGGGATCTGGAGGATCGCCGAACCCACGTCGATGCGCTCGGTCTGGGCGGCGACCCAGGCGAGCACGGTCGGGGCGTCGGAGCCGTAGGCCTCGGCGGCCCAGCAGACGTCGTAACCCAGGCGGTCGGCCTCCTGGGCGACGGCGAGGTTGTCGGCGTCCATGCCCGCGCCCCAGTAACCAAGATTGATGCCGAGCCGCATGTATCGTCCCCTTACCGGTTTACCGATCAGTAACGTTGGTGTGCGGGGACTGTAGCGCGCCAAGGTGCTTCGCGTCAGCGCCCCAGTAGTCTCAGCGCTCATGGAGCAGAGGCATCTCGGCCGCACCGGACTGCGCGTCTCCCGGATCGGCCTCGGCACCCTCACCTGGGGCCGCGACACCGGCGAGGAAGCGGCCGCCGAGCAGGTGAAGACGTTCTGGGAGGCGGGCGGCACGCTCGTCGACACCGCCGACGTGTACGGCGGTGGTGAGGCGGAGTACCTCCTCGGGCAGTTGGTGGGCGGGCTGGTCCCGCGCCGGGACCTGGTGATCGCGACCAAGGCGGGCAGCGTGCCGGACCCCGACCGGAGGTTCGACGGCTCGCGTGGGCATCTGCTCGCCGCCCTCGACGCCTCCCTGGACCGGCTGGGGACCGACTACGTCGACCTGTGGCAGGTGCACGCCTTCGACCCCGCGACCCCGCTGGAGGAGACCCTGCAGGCGCTGGACCTGGCGGTGAGCAGCGGCCGGGCCCGGTACGCGGGGCTGGCCGGCTTCAGCGGCTGGCAGCTGGCGAAGGCGGCGACCTGGCAGCTCGCGGCCCCCGGGGTGCGCACCCGGATCGCCTCGACGCAGATGGAGTACTCGCTGCTCCAGCGCGGGGTGGAGCGTGAGGTGCTACCGGCCGCGCTGGATCTCGGGATCGGCCTGCTGCCGTCCTCACCGCTGGGCCGCGGGGTGCTGACGGGCAAGTACCGGGACGGCACCCCGGCCGACTCCCGGGGCGCCTCGGAGTCGCTGGCCGCCCTGGTGGACCCGTACCTCGACGAGCCGGCGGGGCGGATCGTCGACGCGGTGGTGACGGCGGCACAGGGGCTGGCCGTGACCCCGCTCCAGGTGGCCCTGGCGTGGATCCGGGACCGGCCGGGGGTGGTGGCGCCGATCGTCGGCGCGCGGACGTCCGCGCAGCTCGCGGCGGCACTGTCGGTGGAGGCCCTTAGTCTTCCGGAGGAGATCTGCCGGGCGCTGGACGATGTTTCGGCTCCGGTGCACCGCTACCCCGATCAGGACTGGAGCACGCTGTGAGTACGGACCCTCAGGCCGATACCGCTGCCGCGGAGAACCCGGCCACCCCGGAGGCCGAGCCGTCCGCAGCCGCCGAAGCGGAAGCGAACCCGGACCCGGACCCGGACACGGCGGACGCCGACGCCGAGGGCGAAGTCGAAGCGGGCCCGGACGCGGAGGCCGAGGCGGGCCCGGACGCGGAAGCCGCGGAGCCCGACGGCCCGGACGCGGAGGCCGCCGAGGCCGCCGCGTCCACCGAGCCCGCCGCAGGCGAAGCGGCGGCTCCGGCCCTCAGCGAGGCCCAGGCCGAACTGGCCGCCCAGAAGGTCGAGCGGGAGCGGATCGCCCGGCGCAAGGCCGAGCGGGAGGCACCCGTCGAGGCCGGGGCGAAGCTCAGCGGGAAGGCCGCCGACCTGCTGGCCGCCGTACGGGCCGTGGAGGGCGGCGCGAAGCCCTCCACCGTGTACTTCGACGAGGCTCCGGCCGCCCCCCGCAAGGCGCCCGCCGCGCCCCCGGCGCCGCGCCCCGCCGCCCCGGCGGCGGTGAACGTCCCCGCGCCCTCCGCCGACACCGTCGAGGGCGTACGGGCCGTCCTGGCCCGCGGCGGCGCCCCCGAGGCCCTGGCCGGTCAGGCCGCCGCGGCCCTGGGCGAGGACGCCGCCGGGCAGCTCACGGAGAACCCCTGGCGGCTGCTGTCGCTCCCGGCCGTACGCCCGACCCAGGCCGACGGCTTCGCCCGGGCCCTGCTCGGCGCCGAGGCGGGTCCGGGGGACGAGCGGCGCACCACCGTCCTGGTGGGATGGCTGCTGGCCCAGGCCGGGCTGAAGGGGCACACCGCGCTGGAGGCCCCGGTGCTGGAGAAGGCCCTGGCCCAGTACGGCGTACCGGATCCGGACGAAGCCCTGGAACTGGCCATCGCCGAAGGCTCGGTGCTGGTCTTCCACGAGCCCCTCGGGCCGCCGGTCACCGAGGACGCCGAAGACACCGAGGAATCGGCGCAGCCCGTACGTGTGCTGGTGGGCCTGGAGGGCGCCGCCATGGCCGAGGAGAGCCTGGCCGACGGCCTGGCCCGGCTGGCCGCCGGCACCTTCGACGCGTCCGAGGACTGGGAGCGGGCCGCCGGGTCCGCGCCGAACCCCTCCGCCGCCGAACTGATCCGCGCGGTCGCGGACCACGGCCTGGTCACCCACACCGGCGGGGAGGCCGCCCGCGCCGAACCGGTGGCCCTGGCCGCCGCGGCCCGGGAGCTGGGCCTGCGGGTCTGCCTGGCCGCGCACGCCCCCGGCGGCGGCCCGGACCGGGTCACCGTGGCGGGGCTGCTGTCCGGGGCCGAGGGGCCCGGGCGGGACACGGACGGGCAGTTCTCGCTGGACCTGCTCGTCGTGCTGGACGCCCCGCAGCTGGACGTGGAGACCGCGGCCGCGCTGGTGGAGTCCGTACCGGACGGGGCTCGGCTGGTGCTCTCCGGGGACCCCGGGGTGCTCGGGTCCGCCGGGGCCGGGCAGGTGTTCGCCGATGTGCTGGCGGCCCGTACCTGCCCGCGGTCGATCTCCCGTACCCCCGACCCGGGCCCGCTCGGCGAGCTCGTCTCCGGGATCGGCATCGGGGAGCTGAACCAGGTCGACGCCCCCGGCAAGGAGGTCGTCATCGTCCCCGTGAAGGACGCCGGGGAGGCCGTGCACCGGGCCGTGCAACTGGTGGCGGAGTCGGTGCCGCGGGCCTTCGGCATTCCGGCGGACAGCGTGCAGGTGATCACCCCGGGCCACGGCGGATCGGCGGGCACCCGGGCGCTGAACGCCGCCCTGAAGGAGCGCCTGAACCCGGGTCCGGGCCGCTTCGGCGGTTTCGACCCCGGCGACCGGGTCGTGCACGTGCCGTCCGCCGGGCGGGCCCTGCCGGCCCGGGTGGTGTCGGCCGACGCCGAGGGTCTGCACCTGGACCGGGCGGGCGCGCGGATCGTCGTACCGAAGGAGCTCGTCGAGTCCCAGGTGCGGCACGGCTGGGCGATGACGGCGCACCAGGCCGTGGGCACGCGCTGGCCGGCGGTGGTCGTCGTCCTGCCGGGCGACGCGGCGCAGGCGCTGTCGCGGGACTGGGTCTACACGGCGTTCGGACGGGGCGAGCGGCACCTGTCCGTGGTGCACGGGGTCGACCAGGCGCTGCCGCACGCGGTGGCCGAGGTGCCCGCGAAGCCGCGTACGACGCGACTGACGGGCCTGCTGACGGCCCTCGCGACGGCGGGCGCGCAACCGCGGTGAACCGGCCGTGGCCCCCGCCCGAAAAGGGCGGGGGCCACGGTCTGCGGGACCTGCGGAGTCGGAGACGAGCCGGGTCAGGCCGGGGTCAGACCGGGCTCGGCGGCCCCCGCCTCGTCCTCGTCGAACTCGTCGGTCTCCTCGTCGAAGACGGAGCTGACGTCGAACCGGTGCAGCACGTCCTGCGGATCGATGTGCCCGAAGGGCGAACCCAGCCACTCCCCCGGCTCCGGCACCTCCTCGGAGGCCGCGATCCAGAGCGTGGAGTCACCCTCCTCGAGCCCGAAGTCCTTGAAGCGGGAGGCGATCTCGTCGGGCTCGTACTCCCCGAAGAGGACACCCAGTGCGTCGGCGCTGCCGCCGTCCTGGACGAACTCGGCGTCCCGGTCGTGCGCGGCGACCCGCTCGGCCTGGGCGATCAGCCGGGCCGGTTCGACCACGGCGTAGTCACGGCGGATGAGGACGCTGAAGGCGGCGGGCTCGGCGGGTCCGGTGTACGGGACGCCGTCCTCGGGCGTGGGGATCTCGAAGGGGGTGACCTCGTCGTAACGGTCGTAGAGGAGTTCGTCGTACACCTCGGCCGCGGCGGCGAGTTCGTTGAACGCGGCGTAGACGTCCGGATCCTCGTCCCCGATCCTGCGCTCGACCGCGGCGAGGTGACGGTCGAGCGCGGCCTTGACCGCCTCGGCGGCGGCGCGTACCTCGGCAACAGTGGGCAGATCGGCATCAGACATAGAGCAGACGCTATCCGTAGCGGGGCTCTGCCCGCACAATAGATGCGATGCCGGAATACGAATTTGTCGACGTGTACGTGCCCCGCGGTGTTCCTCGCAAGGAGGCGACCCGCCTGCTGACCGACCATGCCGAGTACGGGAACTGGGAACTCGACCGGCTGAGCCTGTACCGGGACGGCAGTCGTCGTGTGCGACTGCGCCGCCGGATCATCCGTCAGGTCCGCGCGACCTGGTGACGCGGGCCCCGGGGTCGGGGCCCGCGTCGTGAACATCCGTCAGGCGGCGTTTCGGGCCCGCCGGTAGAGCACGGCGCCGGCGAGCAGCAGGCCGCCCGCGAGCGGCAGCCCGGCGGTGAGGACGTCACCGGACCCGGTGGCGGCGAGACCGCCGGCCTGACCCGGGGTGTTCCCGGTGCCCGGACCGGGGTGCGTGACCGGGGTGCCGGAACCGGTGCCGGGGTTGGTCGGCGTCCCCGGACCACCCGGGTTCCCGGGCGTACCGGGTCCGCCCGGATTGCCAGGGGTACCCGGATTGCCAGGGGTACCCGGACCGCCAGGGGTACCCGGACCGCCGGGGTTGCCGGGAGTACCCGGACCGCCGGGGTTGCCCGGGGTACCAGGACCGCCAGGGTTACCCGGGTTGCCCGGACCCCCGGGGTTGCCGGGCGTACCCGGACCACCGGGGTTGCCGGGGTGGTCGTCGCACGGTTCGTCGTCGCCCGGGTGCTGCGGCTTCGGGGGCTTGGGCGGCTTCGGCTCGGCGTGGCCCGAGCCGTTCGCGCAGTGGTTCCCGAAGGCCGGGTTGAGGGCCCCCACCACGGTGATCGTGTTCCCGCAGGCGTTCACCGGTGCGTCCACGGGCACCTGCAGGTTGTTCCCGGACAGCAGGCCCGGAGAGTTCGTGGCGTGCCCCGAGGCGCCGGAGTCCGCGTGTGCGTAGCCCCCGCCCATCGCGAGGACACCCCCCGCGGCCGCCATGGTGATCAGGGTCTTCCTGGTGACCTGTGCCGGTCGTCGCATCTGTACTCGTCCCCTGGTGTGTGCGTTTCGGCCGTCGTTCGACGGCCCGGCCGTCCTGGCTCCCCCGCCTGGTACGCCGGAAGTGAGAGAAATCCGGGCCGAAAAGCCCGGTGGCCCCGGAGCGCTGGGATGCGCTCCGGGGCCGAAGACTTCAGACGCGTCAGGCGTTGACGCAGGTGTTGCCGAAGGCCGGGTTCAGCAGGCCGATCACGGAGACCGTGTTGCCGCAGACGTTCACGGGAACGTGGACGGGGACCTGGAGCACGTTGCCGGACAGGACACCGGGCGAACCGATGGCCGCACCCTGGGCACCCGCGTCAGCGGCAGCCAGACCCGCACCCGCGAGAACCAGGCCACCCGTGGCAGCCGCAGCGGCGACAACCTTCTTGATCATTGTTCCTCCTAGTAGGCAATTGCGGTCCCAGCCGCGGACCGCAACACCTGTAACGAGGAGGGATCACCGGGGCTACGAGCGTATGAGTGCATTCACTCTTCTCAGTGGAATGCGCACACCTTCTCGAATCTCAGGCGTTGTCGATGAATCGGTCGAGCACCCGCACGCCGAACTTCAGCCCGTCCACCGGCACCCGCTCGTCCACGCCGTGGAACATCCCGGCGAAGTCCAGCTCCGGCGGCAGCTGCAGCGGCGCGAAGCCGAAGCAGCGGATGCCGAGGTCGTCGAAGGACTTGGCATCCGTACCGCCCGAGAGCATGTACGGGACCGCCCGCGCGATCGGGTCCTCGGCCTTCAGGGCGCCCTGCATGGCGTCCACCAGCCGGCCGTCGAAGTCCGTCTCGAGGGCCTTGTCCCCGTGCACGTCCTCCCGCTTCACGCGCGGGCCGAGGATCCGGTCCAGGTCGGCGAAGAACTCGTCCTCGTAGCCGGGCAGGAAGCGGCCGTCGACGTGGGCCGTCGCCTGGCCCGGGATGACGTTGACCTTGTAGCCGGCGCCGAGCATCGTCGGGGCCGCCGAGTTGCGCAGGGTCGCGCCGACCATCTTGGCGATGCCGCCGAGTTTGGCGAGCGTCGCGTCCATGTTGTCGGGGTCCAGGGGGGTCCCGAGCGCGTCGGAGAGCTCGTCCAGGAAGCTGCGTACCGTCTTGGTCACACGGACCGGCCACTGGTGGCGGCCGAGTCTGCCGACGGCCTCGCACAGCTCCGTGATGGCGTTGTCGCTGTTGGTCATGGAGCCGTGGCCCGCGGTGCCGTCCACCGTGAGCCGCATCCAGTGCATGCCCTTCTGGGCGGTCTCCACGAGGTAGAGCCGCAGGTTCTCGTTCACCGTGAAGGAGAAGCCGCCGACCTCGCCGATCGCCTCGGTGACGCCCTCGAACAGGCCCGGGTGCTTGTCGACGAGGTGCCGGGCCCCGTAGATGCCACCCGCCTCCTCGTCGGCGAGGAAGGCCAGCACGATGTCCCGCGGGGGCTTGCGTCCGCTGCGCATCCGGTCGCGTACGACGGCCAGCGTCATCGCGTCCATGTCCTTCATGTCGACGGCGCCGCGGCCCCACAGGCAGCCGTCGGCGATCTCGCCCGCGAAGGGGTCGTACGTCCAGTCGGCGGCGTTGGCCGGAACCACGTCCGTGTGCCCGTGGATCAACAGCGCCGGCCGCGAGGGGTCCTCCCCCTCGATCCGCGCCACGGTCGAGGCGCGCCCCTTGTGCGATTCGAAGATCTGCGGCTCCAGGCCGACCTCGGCGAGCTTCTCGGCGACCCATTCCGCCGCCTTGCGCTCCCCGGGGCCCGAGTGGTCCCCGTAGTTGCTGGTGTCGATCCGGATGAGGTCCCGACAGAGGTCGACCACCTCGTCCTCGCCGGAGACGGTCCTGCCCGTGCTCGACTCGCTCACGCTGCTTCCTCCCACTGATCGGTACCGAACCCCCATCCTCCCGCTCCGGGCCGCTCCGCCCAAGGGCGATCCCCGGCCGTCGGGGGGTGTGATCGAGGACCCCGGAATGTTTGGTAATGTTTTCCACGTCGGAACGGCCCGCGAGGGACGCGAGACAGACACCTTGTCCGGGTGGCGGAATGGCAGACGCGCTAGCTTGAGGTGCTAGTGCCCTTTATCGGGCGTGGGGGTTCAAGTCCCCCCTCGGACACCATGGTCATACGACCTGGAAGAGCCGGTCAGAGCGACGTGAAGTCGCTCTGACCGGCTCTTTCGTTTTCCTCGGCGGGTGGCGGCCGCGATCCCCGGTGGAGCCGGTGGTTACGGCTCGGCGCCGGGGAGGTGCGGGGTCGGCCGGTCAGCCCTGTCCGTCCTCCAGCCAGGGGCGGAGCTTCTCCGGATTGCGGACCGCCCAGATGCGGGTGACGCGGTCGCCGCTCAGCTCGAACGCCGCCACGGTCACGGTGACCCCGGTGTGCTGGGCGACCAGGCCGGGCCGGCCGTTGACCGAGCGTTCCAGGAGCGTCAGGCCGGGGGCCCGGTCGGCGATCTGGATCAGGTACTCGGCGATGCGCGCGGCGCCCTCGATCGGGCGCAGGGCGGCGCCGACCAGTCCGCCGCCGTCGGCGATCATCGCGGCGTCGGGGGCCAGCAGGCCGACGAGGGCCTTGATGTCCCGGGCTTCCCACGCCTCCTTGAAGTCCCGTACCAGCGGTGCCTGTCCGGCCGTCGGGGCGGTCGGGGGCTCGGCGGCGCTCACGCGTCGGCGGGCGGAGGTGGCCAATTGGCGGCAGGCCGCCGGCGTCCGGCCGACGATCACGGCTATCTCGGCGAAGGGGTAGCGGAAGACGTCGTGGAGGATGAAGGCGACGCGTTCGGCCGGTGTCATCGACTCCAGTACGACGAGGAAGGCCATGTTGACCGACTCGTCCAGGGTGACCCGGTCGGCCGGGTCGACCGGGCCGGACCCGCCGCCCGCCGGGACGCTGATCCACTCAGTGCGGTCGGGCAGCGGCTCGGGGACCCATTCGCCGACGTAGCGCTCCCGTCGGGCCCGCGCCGAGCCGAGCAGGTCCAGGCAGATGCGGCCGGCGACCGTCGTCAGCCAGGCGCCGGGCGACTCGACGGCCTCCTGCTTCCGCCTCGGCATCGCGTACCAGCGGGCGTAGGTCTCCTGTACGGCGTCCTCGGCCTCGGCCAGCGAACCGAGCAGCCGGTAGGCGAGGTTGGTGAGGTGTCCCCGCTCTCCGACGATCGCGTCCAGGCCCGGATCGGACCGGCCGACCCCACGCGTGGACGACGTACTCCTGCTCACGAGCGCTCCCCCTGGTCCGTCCTTCGGCGCCTCGCCTCACATTTCGCGGGCCCACGTCGTCGGACTACCGAGACCTTATCGATCTACGCCGTGAGGCAGAAGAGGGGACCGCCACCATGGCCACACTGACGACGGAGAAGCCGCGTACCTCCACGTTCCTACAGGTCTCCGTCTGGCTGCAGACCTTGGGCATCTTCTTCCAGGCGGTCACCGCCGGGGTGCTGCTGTCCTCGACCCACGGCGAGCTGCTGCACGGCATCGGGGCGCGCGTGATGTACGGGGCGACCATGCTGTACGTGATCGCCGCGGTCCTGGCATGGCGGCCGGGCGGCGGTTCGCCCCGGCCCATCCTGTACTCGTCGGGGTTCCTGGTCCTCGCGTCGGTGCAGGTGGTCCTGGGTATCGCGCGCGTGCCGTCGGTCCATGTCCCCTTGGGTGTCCTGATGTTCGCGCTGAGCCTGCTGGCCCTGAGCCGCAGGCCGTCGGCCCACCGGTCCTGATCAGCACGACGGGGCGAAAACGTTCGAGGCCCCCGCGCGGACGGTGTCCGGCGCGGGGGCCTCGTAGGCGGTCGTGGGGTCAGCCGCGGGTGGCGGCGAGTTCGGCCACGCGGCCGCGGACCAGGTACCAGCCGCCGACCAGGGCGGCGCCGATGACCGGGACGAACAGGACCGTGGTACGGCCGACGCCGCCGTCGCACCACATCAGCACCAGCACGGTGAGCAGGAAGACGAGGGTGACGATCTGCGTGTACGGGGCCCAGGGCAGGCGGTAGGAGGGGCGCTCGACGAGGCCCTGCTGGGCGCGGCGCCAGAAGAACAGCGAGCAGACCATGACCATCGCCCAGGTGCCGAGGATGCCCAGCGAGGCGAAGTTCAGGACGAGCTCGAAGGCGTCCTTGGGCATGAAGGCGTTCAGTCCGACGCCCGCGAGGCCGAACGCGGCGGTGAACAGGACGCCGCCGTAGGGGACCTTGCCCTTGTTCATGACGCCGGTGAACTTCGGGGCGGAGCCGGACAGGGACATCGAGCGCAGGATGCGGCCGGTGGAGTAGAGGCCGGAGTTCAGGCTGGAGAGGGCGGCCGTCAGGACGACGAGGTTCATGATGCCCGCGGCGCCGGGGACACCGAGCTTGTCGAAGACGGTGACGAAGGGGCTCTGGTCGGAGCTGTAGGCCGTGTAGGGCAGGAGGAGGGCGAGGAGGACGACCGAGCCGACGTAGAAGAGGCCCACGCGCCACATGATCGAGTTGATCGCCTTCGGCATGATCTTCTCGGGGTTCTCGGTCTCGCCGGCGGCGACGCCGCAGAGTTCGACGGAGGCGTACGCGAAGACGACGCCCTGGATCACCAGGAGCATCGGGAGGACGCCGGAGGGGAAGAGTCCGCCGTTGTCGGTGATGTTGGCGAGGCCGGGGGTGGTGCCGTCGATGTCGTGGCTGGTGGCGACGAGCCAGATGCCGACGATCAGGAAGACGACGAGGGCGGCGACCTTGACGAGCGAGAACCAGAACTCCATCTCGCCGAAGTACTTCACCGAGATCAGGTTGGCGGTGAGCACGATGGCGAGGGCGATGAACGCGAGGACCCACTGGGGGACGTCGGTGAACAGCGACCAGAAGTGGGCGTAGGTCGCGGCGGCCGTGATGTCGGCGACGGTGGTCGTGGACCAGTTCAGGAAGTACAGCCAGCCGGCCGTGTAGGCGCCCTTCTCGCCCATGAACTCACGGGCGTAGGAGACGAAGGCGCCGGAGGAGGGGCGGTAGAGGACGAGCTCGCCGAGTGCCCGTACGACGAAGAAGGCGAAGACTCCGCAGACCGCGTAGGCGATCGCGAGGGAGGGGCCGGCGCCGGCGAGGCGGCCGCCCGCGCCGAGGAAGAGGCCGGTGCCTATGGCCCCGCCGATCGCGATCATGTTGATGTGGCGGGACTTGAGGTCCTTGCTGTAGCCCTCGTCACCGGCGTCGACATGGCGGGTCGACGCCGGGGCGGGCGCCTCGGTCAAGGTGCGGTCACTCAGGTCACTCAT
Source organism: Streptomyces sp. NPDC048331 (assembly GCF_043201215.1). NCBI lineage: Bacteria > Bacillati > Actinomycetota > Actinomycetes > Kitasatosporales > Streptomycetaceae > Streptomyces > Streptomyces sp. NPDC048331. The sequence continues at coordinate 23,924 of NZ_JBICYT010000031.1, forward strand.
GTGGGACTTCGCCTTCGTGGGTGGGACAAGGCAGCGCCCGGACCACCGCGCAGGGGAGCTGGGTGGTGTCCCCTGTGCTGCGATCCGGGTGGTTTGGTCGCAACAGGAGACCATGAGGCTCCACTCCCCTCCAAAAGCACCCCCCGCACGCGGAAGCCCCCGACGACCATGGAAACGGGTGTCGGGGGCTCCGTAGGGGCTGGAAACCGAGGTCAGATGCTCGGGGTGTCCTCCGCTGCCTGGTCGAGGCGGAAGGCCTCGTTCCCGAGGCCGATACGGGCGTGCGTCTCGGGGCGGCTGCGGCGCAGTACGGATCCGTAGACCAGGCCGATCACGACGGCGGCGCCGATGATGCCGGGCAGCACCCAGCTGAGCGCGGAGCCCTTCTCGGCGCCGACCAGGACGCCGAAGTCCTTGACGGTGTAGACGGCGATGGCGAGCAGTGCGAGACCGGCGGTGCCGGCCGCGACGAGGCGCCAGACCTGGGCGCCGGCGGTGCCGCGGCGGACGAAGAAGGCGATGACGGCGAAGGAGGCGGCGGCCATGAGAAGGGTCACGCCGAGGGCGCCGACGCTGCCCATCCAGGTGAACAGGTGCAGGACGGGGGTGGTGGGGTCGCCGGCCGGCTTGTCGTCGGTGAGCGCGAAGGCGATCACGACGAGGGCGGCGACGCCGGTCTGCAGCAGGGAGCCGGTGGCGGGGGCGCCGGTGCCGGCGTTGGTGCGCCCGAAGGTGGCCGGGAGCAGGCCCTCGCGGCCCATGGCGAAGGCGTAGCGGGCGACGACGTTGTGGAAGCTGAGCATGGCCGCGAACATGCCGGTCACGAAGAGGACGTGCAGGACGTCGGTGAAGGTGGTGCCGAGGCGGCTCTCGGTGAGCTGGAAGAGCAGGGTGGGGCCGGCCTCGGCGGAGGTCTTGACGACCTCGGAGGGGCCGGTGGCGACGGTGAGGGCCCAGGCGCTGACGGCGAAGAAGAGGGCGACGAAGCCGACGGCGAGGAACATCACGCGGGAGACGACGATGTGCGGCTTGCTGGTCTCCTCGGCGTAGACCGGGGACTGCTCGAAGCCGACGAAGGCGGCGATGCAGAAGCAGAGGGCGGTGCCGAAGCCGGCTCCGCCGAGGGTCTCGGGGTTGAAGGCGTGGAGCGAGAGGCCTTCGGCGGCCGGCTCGGCGATGGCGGCGATGTCGAAGACGACGACGAGGACGCACTCGATCAGGAGGAGGACGCCGAGGACCTTGGCGTTGAGGTCGATCTTGAGCCAGCCGAGCCCGCCGGTGACGGCGACGGCCAGCAGGGCCGGTATCCACCAGGCGAGTTCGATGTCGAGGTAGGTGGCGAAGAGGCCCGATATCTCGAAGCCGAGGATGCCGAAGACGCCGACCTGCATGGCGCTGTACGCGACGAGGGCGACGAGGGAGGCGGCCGCGCCGGCGGTGGGGCCGAGGCCTCGGGCGATGTACGCGTAGAAGGCGCCGGCGTTGTGGACGTGGCGGCTCATCTCGGCGTAGCCGACGCTGAAGAGGGCGAGGACGGCGCCGAGGATGACGAAGAGCAGGGGCTGACCGACGATGCCCATGACCCCGAAGGTCGTGGGCATGACACCGGCGACGACCATCAGGGGCGCGCTGGCGGCGAGCACGGACAGGAGCAGGCCGGCGGTGCCGAGGCGGTCGGCGCGCAGGGCCCGGTCCTGGCCCTTGTACGTACGGATCTCGGCCGGGTCTTGGAGCGTGGAGGATCTGCCCGTCGGCATGGCGGCGTCCTTTCGGGGGCGTGGTGCTCGGGGATGGGTGCTCGGGGGGTACTCGGCGGTGTTCGGGGGGGGTCCGTGCGGTGTGCGTGGGTGGCGCGGTCAGGCGGTGCCGAGTGCGACGCCGCGGGCGGCGAGGAAGGCCTTCTGCGGGTCCCGGTCCGGATAGGACCAGGGGGCGCGGGTGGCATGGCTGCCGATGCGGTGGAACAGGGCCGCGGCCTCGGCGGGCCGGCCCTCGCAGAGTTTGGCGTGGGCGAGGAAGTTGAGGTCGACGCGGTTGCGGGGGTGGTCCTCGCGCTCCCACTCCAGCCACCAGTCGAAGGCGGCGCGCAGCACCTGGCGGGCGCGGCGGCCCGCCCAGTGCGCGGCGGCCGCCTCGGGCGAGTGCCCGTGCGTGGCGGCCAGCACCCGGTACCGCTCCGCGTGCGCGACGACGGGGAGCACCGCGAGCGGGGAGTCGGCCGGGGACTCCTCGGCGGCCCAGGACGCGAAGTCGTAGACCTCGTGGAGCGGGTCCTGGCCGGATCCGAGGGTGCGCTCGGCCAGTTTGGCGACCATCAGGTGGTGGGCGTGGTGGTGCTCGCGGTGGCGGGCCCGGACCTGGTCGAAGTGACGGCTGAACTCCTCCTCGCCGCCGAAGGAGCGGGAGAGCAGGAGCAGTCCGAGCCAGGGCGTCGGGTCCGCCGGGAGCAGCGCGGCAGCCCGGCGGCAGGCCTCCTCGGCCGCGGCCGGGCTGCTCTTCTGACGTAGGGCGGCGAAGACGGCGGCGCAGGCGAGGAGGGTGGCGGCGTCGGCGCTCTCCGGTTCGGCGAGCAGCCATTCGCGGGCCCATGCGGTGGCCGCCGGGGTCTGCGCGAGGACGACGACGCGGTGGCCGCGGCGGTCCCAGTCGTCACCGGTGTTGACGAGGAGGGCGCGGGCCCGGGCCCACCGACCCTGGGTGAACTGGGAGCGGACGTCGACGAGTTCGGCGTCGCACAGGGCCGGGTCGAAGAGCTGGGCATCCCGTTTGCGGGCGCGGCCGAGGGGCGGCGGAGGCGGGGACATCCGCGGGTTTCCCTCCAGGACGCGGGCGGACGGGGATCGGGGCGGCCGCGGCCTCCCCCGCGCGTAGGGCGCACGCGCGCGGTCGGGCCGTGAGATCCGGGGATCGTGCCGGTGGAGCCCCGGTGGGGGCTCCCGAGGACTGCGGAGGAACTACGAGGAACGTGGTGGTGCCGGCTCGGATCCGCGACGTACGTGCGCAATCCGGTCGGAACTCCGTTGAGCACTCTGGTGATCACGCACAGCAAAGCGGTACGCGTAGCTCCGAGTCAAGGTCCAGTCCACTGCGTGGCGCGTTTCAACTGCTCTGAAGGCCGTGCCAGTTGGGTGGTCGATATTCGTTACGGCAGGCCGCGGGGGGCGCCCTAGGGTGGCCCTATGACCGCATATGACGATCTTCCGCCCTACCTGCTGGGGTTCCCCGGCCCCCTGCGCGACCAGCTGGTCGCGGCCGTGCTGAGCGGGGCGAAGACCAGCACGACCGGCCTGCTCGCGGAGTACGAGGCCGAGCAGGAGCCGCTGCCGGAGCCCGGCGCGCGGTCCCTGCTCGTCGACTCCGCCGAGCACGGGGTGGCGGTGGTGGAGGTCACGTCCGTGGAGGTGCTGAGGCTCGCCGACGTGGGACTGGGGCACGCGCTCGACGAGGGCGAGGGGTACACGTCGGTGGCCGAATGGCGTACGGCACACGAGGAGTTCTGGCACAGCGAACCGGTGCGTACGGTGATCGGCGACCCGGGGTTCACGGTCGACGACGACACCCTCGTCATCGCGGAACGGTTCCGGGTCACCGAGCGGCTCGGCTGACGCCCCCGGCTCGCCACGGGCCGTACGCGCCGGCCGGTCCCCTACGCCGGGCCGCGAGGCGCCGGGCGGGGCCGGCCGCTCGTCGCACGCGTCGGCGCGGCTTCGGCCGGGGAGGGAGCCGGAGCCGGAGCCGGACTCAGCCGACCGCCTGCGCCGCCGCGCGGCCCGCCGCCCGGCCCGAGAAGATGCAGCCGCCGAGGAAGGTGCCCTCCAGGGCCCGGTACCCGTGCACCCCGCCGCCGCCGAACCCGGCCGCCTCGCCCGCCGCGTAGACGCCCGGCAGCGGTTCGCCGGACCCGGTCAGGACGCGGGAGGAGAGGTCGGTCTCCAGGCCGCCCAGGGACTTGCGGGTCAGGATCGACAGCCGTACCGCGATCAGCGGCCCGGCCTTGGGGTCCAGGATCCGGTGCGGGGCGGCCGTACGGATCAGCTTGTCGCCGAGGTACCTGCGGGCGCCGTGGATGGCGGTGACCTGGAGGTCCTTGGTGAAGGGGTTGGCGATCTCCCGGTCGCGGGCCACGATCTCGCCGCGGACGGTGGCCTCGTCGAGGAGGTCCTCCTTGGTGACCGCGTTCATGCCGCGCACCAGGGCGGAGAGGTCCCGCTCGACGACGAAGTCGGCCCCGTTGTCCATGAAGGCCCGGACCGGGGCCGGTACGGCCTGGCGCGCGCGGGTGAAGACGTCGCGCACCGACCTGCCGGTGAGGTCCGGGTTCTGCTCGGAGCCGGAGAGGGCGAACTCCTTGCCGATGATCCGCTCGTTGAGCACGAACCAGGTGTGGTCGTGGCCGGTCCTCATGATGTGGTCGAGGGTCCCGAGGGTGTCGAAGCCCGGGAAGAGCGGCACGGGCAGCCGCTTGCCCGTCGCGTCCAGCCACAGCGGGGAGGGGCCGGGCAGGATGCGGATGCCGTGCCGGGCCCAGATCGGGTCCCAGTTCTGGATGCCCTCGGTGTAGTGCCACATCCGGTCCTTGTTGATGTGGCTGGCGCCCGCCCGCTCCGCGATGCCGAGCATCAGACCGTCGACGTGCGCCGGGACCCCGGAGAGCAGCCGCTGCGGCGGGGTGCCGAGCCGCTCGGGCCACTGGGCGCGGACGAGGTCGTGGTTGCCGCCGATCCCGCCGCTGGTGACGATCACGGCCTGGGCCCGCAGGGAGAAGGTCCCGGTGGCCTCTCGACTGCTGGCGGAGCCCCGTACGGCGTCGGAGGGTTCCAGGATCTCGCCGGTCACGGTGTCCACCGCGCCGGCCGTGGCCGAGAGCCCGGTGACCCGGTGGCGGAACGCGAACCGGACCAGGCCGCGGGCCACACCGGCCCGGACCCGTCGCTCGAAGGGCTCCACCAGGCCGGGGCCGGTGCCCCAGGTGATGTGGAAGCGGGGGACGGAGTTCCCGTGGCCGTTGGCGTCGTAGCCGCCGCGCTCCGCCCAGCCGACGACCGGGAAGAAGCGGACGCCCTGGGCGTGCAGCCAGGAGCGCTTCTCGCCGGCCGCGAAGTCGACGTAGGCCTCGGCCCAGCGGCGCGGCCAGGCGTCCTCCTCGCGGTCGAACCCGGCGGTGCCCAGCCAGTCCTGGAGGGCGAGGGCGTGGCTGTCCTTGATCCGCATCCGGCGCTGCTCGGGCGAGTCCACGAAGAACAGCCCACCGAAGGACCAGTGCGCCTGGCCGCCGATCGACTGCTCCGGCTCCTGGTCGAGCAGGATGACCTTGCGGCCCGCGTCGACGAGCTCGGCGGTGGCGACGAGCCCCGCGAGCCCGGCTCCGATCACGATCACGTCAGCGTCGTACGTCATGCGGTTACCCGTCCTCCGTCGATGGTGGGGCAGATCCTTGGCTACGGAGCGGTAACCAGTCAACAGCGGTGGTTGGATGACCTGCATGAGTGTCGCTGAGGAAGTACTGGACGTGGTGGACCGGGAGGACCGGGTCGTCGGGCAGGCCCCACGCGGCGAGGTGTACGCCCGGGGGTTGCTGCACCGCTGCGCGTTCGTGCTGGCCAGGGACGCGCGGGGGCGGATCTTCGTGCACCGGCGGACCGCCTCGAAGCTGGTCTTCCCCTCGCACTACGACATGTTCGTGGGCGGGGTGCTGGGCGCCGGCGAGAGCTATGCCGAGGCCGCGCTGCGCGAGGCCGAGGAGGAGCTCGGGGTGCGGGGGCTGGCGGAGCCGACGCCGCTGTTCAAGTTCCTGTACGAGGGTCCGGGCGGGGCCTGGTGGTCGTACGTGCACGAGGTGCGGTGCGAGCTGCCCGTGGCTCCGCAGGCCTCGGAGGTCGACTGGCACACGTACCTCACGCCGGAGGAGCTGGACCGGGAGGTGGACGGCGGGGCGTGGGCCTGGGTGCCGGACGGGCTGGAGGCGTACCGGCGGCTGCGCGCGCATCGGGAATCCCGCTTGTAGATTTGTCGGGTGATCGACTTCGTCAAGGACGTGCGCCTCTGGTTCGCACCCTCGCGGCTGAGGGACGAGGGCGAGACCCCGGACTACCGCTTCTCGCTGGCCAACGAACGGACCTTCCTCGCCTGGATCCGGACCTCGCTGGCCCTGGTGGGCGGCGGTTTCGCCGTCGACCAGTTCCTGCCGGACCTGCGCTGGGGGGTGCGGGTCGGGATGGCCCTCACGCTGCTCGCGGTGGGTGCGGCCTGTGCGCTGCGGGCGGTGAACCACTGGGTGCGGTGCGAGCGGGCGATGCGGCGGGGCGAGGACCTGCCGCTGTCGCGCTTCCCGGTGCTGCTGAGCCTGGGCGTGGGGCTGGTGGCCGTGGCGATGGTGGCGGTCGTGCTGCTGGGCTGGACGACGGGGCGGTGAACGTCTCGGGCCCGGACCGCGATGCGGGGCTCCAGCCCGAGCGGACCCGGCTCGCGTGGCGGCGTACGACGCTGGCCTCGTCGGTGGTGGCGGTGCTGGCGGTGCGGCAGGCGTTGCGCGGGTCGGGCGCGCCGCTGGAGCTGGCCGGGGCGGCGGCCATCGCGCTGATCTGGCTGGCGTTCCTGTGGGTGGCCCACCGGCGGATCCGGGCGCTGGCGGCGAGCCGACCGCGGCAGCTCGCCCCGCGGGCGGCTCTGGCGGTGGTGGCGTGCACGGTGGCGCTGGCGGTCTTCGCGGTGACGGTGATCCTGTGAGCCGTCGGACGGTCCGGGCCGCCGGGACGGTTTCCGGGCCGCCGGACGGCGTCCCGTCGACGGTCCACCGGCCGGTGTGATGATCGCGCTTCACCGCGCCACTGCGACACAACGGGCGATACCGGACAATGCACACTAACCTCTGCGCCATGACGACCCTGCACCACGAACACCCCACGCACCAGCACACGCACGGCACGGACTGCGGGCACCAGGCGGTCCCGCACGGCGACCACGTCGACTACGCCCACGACGGCCATCTGCACCGGGAGCACTCGGGGCACTGGGACGAGTGCGAGCCCGGCGGACACACCACGCACGACGGCCACGCGCACGCGCACGGCTCGGACTGCGGGCACGAGTCGGTCCGGCACGGCGACCACGTGGACTACCTGCACGACGGGCACCGGCACGCGGAGCACGACGGACACTACGACGACCACTGACCGCCGACCGCCGACCACCGGCCGATGGCCGGTGACCGGACCCGCCCTCCCCCCGGGTGACGCCGGCCGGCAGGATGCCGAGCGTTCGTCGTAGCGACCCGGGGAGAGCGCAGATGTCCGTCGAAGATCCGTACCTCGTCCAGCCCGCACCGGGGGTGTACGCCTACGTCCAGCCGGACGGCGGCTGGTGCCTCAACAACGCCGGATTCGTGACCGACGGGGGCCGGACACTGCTGGTCGACACCGCCGCCACCGAACGGCGCGCCCTCGCGCTGCGCGACGCGATCGTGGCGGCCGGGGTGCCGCTCCCCCGCACCGTGGTCAACACCCACCACCACGGCGACCACACGTACGGCAACGGGGTCTTCACCCCCGAAGCGCTGATCCTCGGGCACGACCGGGCACGGTCCGAGCAACTCGCGGCCGGGCACCAGTTGGAGCTGATCTGGCCGGCCACCGACTTCGGCGCGATCGACATCGTCCCGCCCGACCTCACCTACAGCGACCGGGCCACCGTGCACGTCGGCGCCACCGAGGTACGGGTCATCCACCCGGGGGTCGCCCACACCACCGGGGACTCGGTCGTATGGCTGCCCGAACAGCGGGTGGTGTTCACCGGCGACCTGATCTTCGCCGGAGGGACCCCGTTCCTCGCGATGGGCTCCCTCGCCGGCTCGCTGCGGGCGCTCGAACTGCTGCGGTCGTTGGACGCGGAGACCGTCGTACCGGGCCACGGACCCCTGACCGACCCCTCCGCCTACGACGCCACCGAGCGCTACCTACGGTACGTGGACGAACTCGCCCGGGAGGGCCGGGCGAAGGGGCTGTCCCCGCTGGAGGTGGCCCGGCAGGCCGATCTCGGCGAGTTCGGCGCCTGGCGGGAGAGCGAGCGACTGGTGGCGAACGTGCACCGGGCGTACGCGGAACTGGCCGGCCTGCCGGAGGGCGCGCCGCTGGACATCCTGGCGGTCCTGACGGACATGACCGTGATGAACGGCGGCACACCGATCCTCTGTCACGCCTGACAGCGGGCGGACGGCGCCGGGCGGAGAGTTTTCTTTCCGCCCGCCCTCTGGACGACATACCGACTGGTCGGCATGATGGCTCGCGACGGTGCTCCGACGTGCCGTCGTCCTTCCCCTCGTCGACTCGCACGGAGGTGCGCACCATGACCTCAGCCCCGGCCGACCCACGCGGCCTGGATCTGGAGCGGCTGCGCGGTCATCTCGACCGGGCCCGGCCGGGACTCGTGACCGGCCCGCTGCGCGGCCGGCTCATCGAGGGCGGCCGGTCCAATCTCACGTACGAGATCACGGACGGGACCGCCCGCTGGGTGGTCCGCCGGCCGCCCCTGGGCCACGTACTGGCCACCGCGCACGACATGCGGCGCGAACACCGGGTCATCGCGGCGCTGCACGGCACGGCCGTACCGGTGCCCGAGCCCTTGCTCCTGTGCGAGGACGAGGACGTGCTCGGGGCGCCGTTCTACGTGATGGAGTTCGTGGACGGGGTGCCGTACCGGACGGCCGAGCAGCTCGCCGCGATCGGCCCGGAGCGGACCCGGCGGGCGGTACTGGGCCTGGTGGACACCCTGGTGGACCTCCACGCGGTGGACCCGGAGGCGGTGGGCCTGGGCGACTTCGGCCGACCCGAGGGCTTCTTGGACCGGCAGCTGCGCCGCTGGGGCAAGCAGCTCGCGGCCTCCCGGGGGCGGGAGCTCGCCGGGATCGACGAGCTGCACTCCGCGCTCGGCCGCCGGCTGCCCGTCTCCCCCGCCCCGACGGTGGTGCACGGGGACTTCCGGCTCGACAACGTCCTGATCGGCGGATCCCCGTCCGGCATCGACACCGTCCGGGCGGTGCTGGACTGGGAGATGTCCACGCTCGGGGATCCGCTGACCGACCTCGGGCTGCTGGTGATGTACAGCTCGGACCTGGGCCTGACCGGATCGCCGGTCAGTACGACGAGCGGGGCGCCGGGCCATCCGACGCCGACCGAGCTCGTCGAGCGTTACGCCGCCCGCTCGGGCCGGGACACCGGGGCCATCGCCTGGTACACGGCGTTCGCCTGGTTCAAGCTCGCCGTGATCCTCGAGGGCATCCACTACCGCTACACGCTGGGGCAGACCGTCGGGCCGGGCTTCGACCGGATCGGCGAGCTGGTGCCGGTCTTCATCGAGCACGGACTGACCACTCTTCAGGACCAGGACCAGGACCAGGACCGCCAGGACCGCCAGGAAGGCTGAGGCACCCACCCATGGATTTCGCATTCGACGCCCGGACCGAGGAACTCCGCGAGCGGCTGCTCGCGTTCATGGAGGAGTACGTCTACCCGGCGGAGCCCGTCGCCGCCGAGCAGCGCGCGCGGCTGGCCTCGCCCTGGGACACCCCGGCCGTCTTCGGTGAACTGAAGGCCGAGGCGCGCCGCCAGGGCCTGTGGAACCTCTTCCTGCCCGACGCGGAGCACGGCGCGGGGCTGACGAACCTCCAGTACGCGCCGCTCGCGGAGATCACCGGCCGCAGCCCGCACCTGGCGCCGATGGCCACCAACTGCGCGGCCCCGGACACCGGGAACATGGAGCTGCTCGCCCAGTTCGGGAACGAGGAGCAGAAGAAGCAGTGGCTGGAGCCGCTGCTGGCCGGGGAGGTCCGCTCCGCCTTCGCGATGACCGAACCCGAGGTGGCCTCCTCGGACGCCACGAACATCGAGACGCGGATCGAGCGCGCGGCGGGCGGTGACGCGTACGTGGTCACCGGCCGGAAGTGGTTCATCTCCGGGGCGATGAACCCGGACTGCAAGATCTTCATCGTGATGGGCAAGACCGACCCGGAGGGCGCCGATCCGCGCCGTCAGCAGTCGATGATCCTGGTGCCGCGCGACACCCCGGGGGTCGAGGTACGCCGGGCGATGACGGTGTACGGGTACGAGGACCACGACCACGGCGGCCACGCCGAGGTGGTCTTCGACGGGGCCCGGGTCCCGGCGGCGAACCTGATCGGCGAGGAGGGCACCGGCTTCGCCATCGCCCAGGCCCGGCTCGGTCCGGGCCGCATCCACCACTGCATGCGGCTGATCGGGATGGCGGAGCGGGCCATCGAGTTGATGTGCCGGCGGGCGGTGGGGCGTACCGCCTTCGGCAAGCCGCTGGCCGCCCAGGGCGTCGTGCAGAACTGGATCGCCGACGCCCGGGTGTCGGTGGAGCAGCTGCGGCTGCTGGTGCTGAAGACGGCCTGGCTGATGGACACGGTCGGCAACCGGGGCGCGCACACCGAGATCCAGGCCATCAAGATCGCGACCCCGCGGGCGGTGGTGCGGATCCTGGACGACGCGGTGCAGCTGTACGGCGCGGGCGGGGTGAGCCAGGACTTCCCGTTGGCCGAACTGTGGGCGGCGGCAAGGACCTTGCGACTGGCCGACGGACCGGACGAGGTGCACCAGCGGTCGTTGGCGCGGCGGGAGTTGAAGGGGTACGCGGCCGGTCGCCCGTGAACGTGTGGGAATCGTGCGGGAGTTCATAGGAACTTGTGTGCGAGGTGAAGCCGATGCGAGGGACCCTTTAAGAAACCTTGTTGAACAACCCCGGAACCCCAAAGCGTTCTTGATTTGCGCCTGTCAATCGGAAGAGGGTTCTCCAGAAGGTCTGACGCCCCCAACGTCAACACGAGGAGAACCCTCCAGATGGCAACTCATAAGCGCTCGCGCGGTTTCCGGTACGCGGCAGTCGGCACCGGAGCGGCCACAGCGGCTGCCGTGGCCCTGCTCGCCACCCCCCTCGCGGGAGCGGCGACACCGGCCGAAGGCACCGTGTACGGCCTCGGCGCGCCCGGCGCGATCAGCGGGAGTTACGTCGTCATACTCGACGCATCCGCGAACAAGGAACAGCTCGCCCGCAAGTACGGGGGTGAGCTGAAGCGTTCCTACGGCTCCGGGGTCAACGGCTTCTCGGCCGCAGGTCTCAGCGAGACGGAGGCGAAGCGGCTCGCCGCGGACCCGGCCGTCGGCAAGGTCGTGCAGAACAAGAAGTTCACCATCAACGCCACCCAGACCAACCCGCCCTCCTGGGGTCTGGACCGGATCGACCAGACCGCTCAGGCGGGCGACAAGAAGTACACGTACCCCGACGGCGGCGGCGAGGGCGTGACGGCGTACGTCATCGACACCGGCGTGCGCACCACCCACAAGGACTTCGGCGGTCGTGCGACGTCGGGCTTCGACGCGGTGGACAACGACGAGAGCGCCGACGACGGCAACGGCCACGGCACGCACGTGGCCGGCACCATCGCGGGTACCACGCACGGCGTCGCCAAGAAGGCGAAGGTCGTCGCGGTGCGGGTGCTGGACGACAACGGCTCCGGCACCACGGAGCAGGTGGTCGCGGGCATCGACTGGGTCACGCAGAACCACAAGGGCCCCTCGGTGGCCAACATGAGCCTCGGCGGCGGCGCCGACGAGGCCCTCGACGAGGCGGTGCGCAGGGCCGTCGCCGCGGGCGTCACCTTCACGGTGGCGGCGGGCAACGAGTCGGCCGACGCCGGTCAGGGCTCGCCGTCCCGGGTCACGGAGGCGATCACCGTGGCGTCGAGCACGATCGACGACCAGCAGTCCTCGTTCTCGAACTTCGGCTCCGTGGTGGACCTGTACGCGCCGGGCTCGGACATCACGTCCACCTGGAACGACAGCGACACGGGGACGAAGACCATCTCCGGCACCTCCATGGCGGCCCCGCACGCGGCCGGCGCGGCGGCGGTCTACCTGGCGGGGCACCCGTCCTCGACCCCGGCGCAGACGGCCGCGGCGCTGACGGGGGCGGCCACGTCCGGTGCGGTCACCAACCCGTCCGCGGGCACGGCGAACAAGCTCCTGAAGGTGGCCGAGTAATCGACGTGCCCGGGGGTCCGCCGGCGGGCGGACCCCCGGGCACGGTCACCCTGCTCGACCGGACACCCCTGGAGGCCCGACGGCCTCCAGGGGTGTCATGGCTTCCGGGGCGCAGCGGCCCGCTAGGCCGTCTCTTCCGGATCTTGCCGGGCCCGGCCCGCCCGGCACGGCACCTCGCCGCGTTGTCGGGGCACCCGAGTACGACCGGTACACGGGCGCCCCTCCGCCCGGGGGCCCCTCCCAGCGGTAGCTGGGGGAGAGGCACCGCACCGGACGACCCGGGCTCATCCGACAAGATCCGAAAGAGACGACCTAGGGCCGCAGGGCGCGCAGCAGCAGGTCGGCGAGGTGATCGGCGACCTGCTGCGGCGTGAGCGGGCCGTCCGCCCGGTACCAGGTGGACAGGTGGTGGACGGATCCGAAGTGGTAGTCGACCACCAGGTCCGCGGGGGTGGCGTCGGAGAACACGCCCGTGCGCTGGCCCTCCTCGACCAGGGCCCGGAAGCGCTCGTGGTAGCGCCGGCGCTCCGCCCGCACCTGCTTGGACTTCTCCGGGCTGAGCTGGTGCATCGACCGGAAGAAGATCATCGCGTCGTCGAGGTTCTCGATGGTCGTGACGACCACGTCGGCGGCCGCGGCGCGCAGCCGCTCCTCGACGGGCGCGTCGGAATCGGCCACCGCGTCCAGGCGCTGCTGCTGGAGCCGCAGCATCCGCGCGTACACCTCGTGCAGCAGATCGTCCTTGGACCCGAAGTAGTGGTAGAGCGCGCCCTTCGTGACGCCGGCCGCCTCGACGATCTCCTGGACCGAGGTGCGGTCGTAGCCGCGCTCGGCGAAGAGCCGGGTGGCGACGGCCAGCAGCCGCTGCGGTACCGGGGCCTCGTGCGTGCCTGCGGGTTCCGTGGTCCGTGCCGCCATGGCGCTGACCTTCCCTTCCTCGTTCCTGCCTGGTCACTGCGACCAGCTGTACGACCCTCCGACTGTTTTCAGCCGCGATCGCGCAGTTCCCGTCGCAGGATCTTGCCACTGGTCGTCTTCGGAAGAACAGGCAGGATCTCCACCTGACGCGGGTATTTGTACGCGGCGATGCGCTCGGCGCAGAAGGCGGAGAGCTCCGCCGGCTCCACCGAGGCGCCGGGACGCAGGCTCACGTACGCCTTCACGCTCTCCCCCCGGTACGGATCGGGGACGCCGACCACCGCGGCCTCCCGGACGGCGGGGTGCGTGTAGAGCACGTCCTCGACCTCGCGCGGCCAGACCTTGAAGCCGGAGGCGTTGATCATGTCCTTCTTGCGGTCGACGACGTAGAGCCAGCCGTCGGGGTCCATGAATCCGACGTCGCCGGTACGCAGCTCGCCGTCGGGGAAGGCTGTGGCGGACTCATCGGGCAGACCCCAGTAGCCGGGCACCACCTGGGGCCCGCGGACGGCTATCTCGCCGGTCTCGCCGAAGGGCACCTCGGCTCCCCGCTCGTCGAGGATGCGCACCACCGTGTCGGCGCCGGGCAGGCCCACCGAGAGGGTGCCGGATTCGGGGTCGACGGGAGCTTCGAGGTGCACGGGCACGCTGGCACAGGGGGCGGTGCACTCGGTGAGGCCGTAGCCGTTGCGGAGGTAGAAGCCGAAGGCGGTGCGCAGGCGCTCGACGAGCGCGGGCGGCAGCGGGGCTCCGCCGGAGGAGATCACCTGGAACGAGGCGAAGTGGTCCGGGGTGACCTCGGGGTGGGCGGCGAGGGCCATGAAGGCGGTGGCCGGGCCGACGGTGTACGCGGGGCGGTGTTCGAGGAAGGCGTCGAGGACGGCGCCGGCGTCGAAGCGGTGGGCGAGGACCAGGGTGCCGGCGTTGGCGAAGCACGCGGCGAGTTCGCAGACCATGCCGGTGATGTGGAAGAGGGGCGCGAGGGCGAAGTAGGTGGCGCCCTCGGGGAGGGGGTGGGAGGTCACCTGCCGGACGGCGTTGTACGTGAGCGCGCCGTGCGGGTTCATCGCGCCCTTGGGGGTGCCGCTGGTTCCGGAGGTGTAGCTGATGAGGGCGGTGTCGGCGGCGGTGAGGTACGGCTCCTCCGGCGCGGGCCGCCCGCCGCGGGCCGCGGTGAGGAGGTCGACGGCGCCCGGGCCGGGCCCGGACTCCCGGTCCGGCGCGTCCGCCTGGGCGGGCACGAAGGGCCGGGCGGGCGCCGCTGCTCCCGCCGGGGCCGGCACCGGGACCGGGCCGAAGACGCGCGGGTCGTCGCGCGTCTGGAAGTCCAGGTCCGACGCGGTCAGCACGGTCCGTACGGCACTGTCCCGGACGGCCTCGCGCAGGTACGCCGTCCACGCACCACCGTCGCAGACCAGCGCGGCGGCCCCGGAGTCGCGGAGGACGTGCCCGACCTCGCCCGACTTGTACATGGGGTTGAGCGGGACGACGACGGCCCCGGCCTTCCAGGCCGCGAGGACGGCGAGCACGAAGTGCGGGGTGTTCTGCAGCATGACCGCGACCCGGTCCCCGCGGCGGACGCCCCGCGCCGCGAGGTGGCCGGCGACGGAGTCGGAGAGCGCGTCGGCCTCCGCGTAGCCGATCCGGCCGTCGAAGTAGGCCAGGGCGGTGCGTTCGGGGGCCCGGGCGACGGCCTCGCGGAAGGCGTGCAGCACGGTGGGCGGCGGTGCGACGGGCGCCCGCTGGACCGCGGCGAGCCGTCCGAGCCACGGCTTGGCGGCGTACCGGGAGGCGGTCACCGGGTCTCCCATTTCTGCTGGAGGTGGTTCATGCCGCTCAACCAACGGTCCGGCTCGGTGGCGCGAGCGGCGTAGAAATCGGCGACCTCGCGGTGCGGGAGGATCAAGAACCGGCCCTTCTCCATGCCGTCGAACAATGCGTCCGCGACCGCTTCCGGCTCGATCGCGGTCGGTGCGAGGACGAGTTCGCCCGCCGAGCCCGCGGCGGTCAGCATGTCGGTGCGCACCCCTTGCGGGCAGATGGCGTGGACCTGGACCCCCCGGTGGCGGTAGGTCAGCGAGAGCCATTCGGCGAAGGCGAGCGCACCGTGCTTGGTGACACTGTACGGGGCCGCTCCGATCATGGTCAGGAGCCCGGCGGCCGAGACGGTGGACACGAACCGGCCGCTCTCCCGCTCCAGCCAGTCCGGCAGCAGAAGCCTTGCGGCACGGACGTGGGCCATGACGTTGGTGTCCCAGGCCGCTTCCCAGACGGCTTCGTCGGCGAAGGCGTCGCCGCCCGAGGCGAGTCCGGCGTTGGCGCAGTAGACGTCGACCGTCCCGCCGAGCGCCTCGCGGGCCTCGGCCACGATCGCCGAGGCGTCGCCCGGCACCGGGATCGCCCGAGCGCCGATGGCGGCGGCGACCGCGGCGGCCTTGGCCGGGTCGAGGTCGTTGACCACCACCGTGGCGCCCTCGGCCGCGAAGCGGTGGGCGAGGGCGGCGCCGATGCCGCCGCCCGCGCCGGTGACGACGACTCGCTGGTCCTGGTACGCGCTCACGGGGTCCACCTCTCGTGCGGCCGGTTGCCGGATGGCGGGCAGACTAACCGGTCGGTATGTCAGGAGGAAAGGGGCGCGGCCCCTAGCGTGGCCGGATGACAGTGTCGCGACGCGGGGTGCTGGGGCTGGCGGGGGCCATCGGATCGGCCGGTGCGCTGGGGGCGAGCGGCGCGGGCGGGACCCGCGCCGCCGCCGGGGGCGCCGGGACCGCGGCGGGTGGCCGGGTGCGTACCGGCTTCGAGCGACTGGCCGCGGACGGCTACGCCGTACTGGCCGGACAGAGGGTCGGGGTGGTCACCAATCCCACCGGGATCACCGCCGACGCACGGCACCTGGTCGATGTGCTGCACGCGGACGAACGGGTCGACCTGGTGGCGGTGTTCGGGCCCGAGCACGGCTTCCGCGGGACCGCGCAGGCCGGCGACTCGGAGGGGGCCTCCCGGGACCCGGCGACCGGGCTGCCGGTGTACGACACGTACGACAAGAGCGGGCAGAAGCTCGCGGACGTGTTCACGACGGCCGGGATCGACACCGTCGTCTTCGACATCCAGGACGTCGGGGCGCGCTTCTACACCTACATCTGGACCCTCTACGACTGCATGCGCGCGGCCGCGCTCGCCGGCAAGGCGGTGGTGGTGCTGGACCGACCCAATCCGGTGGGCGGCCGGCGGGCGGCGGGGCCCGTGCTGGCACGACCGTACGCGAGCTTCGTCGGCCGGGAGCCGATCGCGCTGGCACACGGGATGACGGCGGCCGAACTGGCCCGGCTCTTCAACGGCGCGTTCCTGACGGACCGGCCGGTCGAGCTGCGGACGGTGGCGATGGCCGGGTGGCGTCGGGAGTCGTTCTTCGGGGAGACCGGTCTGCCCTGGGTGCCGCCGAGCCCGAACATGCCGACCCCGGACACGGCCCTGGCGTACGCCGGCACCTGCCTGTTCGAGGGGACGAACCTCTCCGAGGGGCGCGGGACGACCACTCCCTTCGAGGTGATCGGCGCGGAGGGGATCGACAGGGGGTGGGCGGAGGCGGCGAACGGGCTGGGGCTGCCGGGGGTGTGGTTCCGGGAGGCGTACTTCACTCCGACCTTCTCCAAGCACGTGGGGAAGGTGTGCGGCGGGGTGCGGCTGATCGTGCACGACCGGGAGGCCTTCGACCCGGTGCGGGCCGGGATCGGGCTGCTGATCACGGCCCGCCGGGTGTGGAGCGGCTTCGGTTGGCGGGCGGACCACTGGATCGACCGGCTGACCGGCTCGGATCGGGTGCGGACGCTGGTGGACGCGGGGGCGGACGTGGACGAGGTCGTGGGCGACTGGGCGGCGGGGCTGGCCAGCTTCGGGGCGGTGCGCGAGGAGTACCTGCTGTACCCGTGATCCGACGGCGTCGGGGGGCTGGCCGGGCGGGCACCGCAGCAGGATGCTGACTGCACCGGAGGCACGGCGTGAAGGGGGGCGTCATGGCGGACGTCGGTGGCGGATTCGGGAGCGGGGTCGGCGGCGGGAGCGGGGGCGGCGGCGGATTCCGGCGCGGTGGCGGTCGCGGATCCGGTGCCGAGCCCAGGGTCGGGATCGGTGTCGGTGTCGGTGTCGGTGTCGGTGTCGGTGTCGGTGTCCGGCCGTACGCGGAGCTGACCTTCGACTCCGAGGGGGACGTCGACCGGGTCACCCAGGGCGCGGTGTCCCGGATGGAGGCGACCGACCTGCTGGTCTTCGCCCACGGCTGGAACAGCGACCGGTCCACGTCGACGCGCCTCTACGACCGGTTCTTCGCCCCCTTCGAGGGGCTGGTGGGGTCGGGGGTACGCCTGGGATACGTGGGTGTCGTCTGGCCCGCGATGCGATTCCCCGACGAGCCGATACCGGACTTCGACGTACCCGGCGCCCTCGCGGAACCGGACCTCGGCGGCGGCCTGGACCCGCTCACCCGCCGGGCGCTCGGGGAGTTCTGGCCGGAGCGGCGGGCGGAGCTGGACCGGGTGGCGGAGCTGCTGGCCGAGCGGCCGGACTCGGCGGCCGCCTTCATCGAGTTCGGCGCCCTGGTCCGCGAGTTGGCGGGGGTGGACGCGGTCCCCTCGGTGGTCGTGCCGTCGGTGCCCGCGATCTTCACGGACGATGTGCTGGAGGTGTGTCGGGCCCTGTCCGTCGCCCTGGCCAGGGCGGCCGCGCCGGGTGCGGCCGGGCCATGTGCGGCCCCGCCGGCGGCCGCGGCGGGCCCCGAGGGACCGGGGCTCACGGTCGGCGGCGGGCTGCGCGGCCTGTGGGACGGCGCCAAGGAACTGCTGAGACAAGCCGCGTACTACAAGATGAAGAAGCGAGCGGGTGTGATCGGCGAACGCGGCCTCGGCCCCGTACTGGCCCAGCTGGCGGCCGCCCGCCCCGCCCTGCGGTTCCACCTGATCGGACACAGCTTCGGAGCGCGCGTCGTCTCCTTCTCCCTCCGCGCGGTACCGGACCGGGCCCGCTACGTGAAATCCGTGACCCTGCTCCAAGGCGCCTTCTCCCACTACGCGTTCGCCGACCGGCTGCCGCACGACAAGGGCAACGGCGGAGCCCTGCGCGGCCTCCAGCGCCGGGTCGACGGGCCGGTGGTCGCCTGCCACTCCCCCCACGACTCCGCCCTCAAGATCTTCTATCCGCTGGCCTCCCGGATGGCAGGGGATTCGGCCGGACTGTTGGGTTTCGACGAGCGCTGGGGCGCCATCGGACACGACGGGGTCCAGGCCGTTCCGGGCGCGCCCCGGATGACCCTCGACGCGGCCCTGCGCGAGGGGGTTCCCTCGACCGGTTGTGTCAGTGTGGACGCGGGCTCCGTGGTGCGGCGCGGCGGTGCCCCGGCGGGGGCGCACAGCGACATCTGCCACGAGGAACTGGCCCGGCTGGTGGTGGACGCGGGGCGCATGGGGCGCTGAGTTCTGGCCATGTGCCACCCGCACGCCTCGACCGCCCCCGCATGCGCCGGCCTCCGACCGGGCATGTTGGGCACATCGGCGGAGGTGATGGTGTGATGGCGGGATTCCGGAGTCTGGCCTACCAGGTGCGCGACGCGCGCAATGACCGGGCCTTGCGGCGCCATTCCCTGCGCCGCTGCCTGGAGCGATTCGCGCCCTACGGGCACCGGGCCACGTGGTGGCACCTGTGCGACCGGCACGGGATCGCCCCGGAGGACCGGGGGGCGGATCCGCTGCGGCTGGTCGCCGCGCTGGAGGAGCTGGAGGACGCGCGGGCGGTCTGGCTGGAGTACGAGCGCCAGTTCGCGGAACGCCGGCGGCGTGAGAAGTACCACGGACTGCGCCGGCCGGAGTGGGCCTGGGGCGGGAGCGGGGACGCGGTGGTGCGGTGCGCCGATCCGGGGGTTCGGCCGGAGGGGGCGCTGGGCGAGGTGCTACGGCGGCTGGTGCGGGCGCTGGAGTCGGCGCCGGGGACGGTGTGCCCGGTGTGCGGGGACACCGAACTGCACTGGCCGGAGGTGGCTCCGGTCGGGCCCTGGGCGGGGGCGCTGGCCTGGGACGGGCCGGTGTGCGCGGGCTGCGGGATCGTGGTGCCCAGACCGGCCCTGGTGGACACCCCGATGCTGCTGGACACCCCGTCGGCGGGGGCCGCGTGAAGGCTCTCGCCCCTCTCGCCCCACGGCCGGCGCCGGTGTCGTTGTGCGTGTCGTTGAACGGCTCACGGAGTGCTTCGGACGGCCCGGCCGTACCCATGTCGCCGGAGGCACTGGCGGAGTCGGCGCTCGCGGCCGTCGCCGCCGGGGCCGAGGAGGTGCTGGTGCATCCGCGGACGCCGTGCGGGCGGGAGAGCCTGTCGCCGCGGGTGATCGGACCGGTGCTGGAGGCACTGCGGCGCGCAGGGGTCGGCGCAGCGCTGTCGGTACCGGTGTCGATCGCGGCCGAGCCCGATCCCGCGGGGCGGCGGGCCCGGGTGGCTGCGTGGACGGTGCTGCCGGATCGGGCCGTGGTGCACTTCGGGCAGCCCGGCTCCGGGGAGCTGGCGCAGGCCCTGCTGGCGCGGGGGGTCGCGGTGGACGCGGTGGTACCGCTGGGCGGGGCGGCCGGGCCGGAGCCGCTGGCCCGGTTCCTGGCCTGGCCGGTGCGTGAGCCCGGGCGGGTGCGGCTCTCGGTCGAGCTGGCGGCGGCCGATCCGGCGCTGGTGGCGGGGCTGCGCGCGCTGCCGCCCGTACCGGTGCTGCTGTACGGGCGGGACGAGGCCGCCTGGCCGGTGCTGCGGCTGGCCGCGCGGTGCGGCACCGGCGTACGGACCGGCGTGGGCGATGTGACGTGCCTGCCCGACGGGCGTCCGGCAGGGTCGAACGCCGAACTGGTGGCGGTGGCCCGGGACATGGTGGCGCGGGCGGTGGCTACAGCCGCGAGCCGGTGAGCCGTTCACCGAAGGCGTCGTCCGGGTTGGACAAGGCGCAGGTCTCCATCGACAGGCAGCCGCAGCCGATGCAGTCCGTCAGGTGATCGCGCAACCGGCCGAGCCGGGTGATGCGTTCGTCGAGTTCGGCGCGCCACGCCTCGGAGAGCCGGGCCCAGTCCTCGCGGGTGGGGGTGCGCTCCTCGGGGAGTTGGGCCAGCGCGTCACGAATGCTGGCCAGCGGGATGCCCACGCGCTGTGCGGCGCGTACGAAGGCCACCCGGCGCAGTGCGTCTCGCGTGAAGCGGCGCTGGTTGCCGGAGGTACGGCGGCTGCTGATCAGGCCCTTGGCCTCGTAGAAGTGGAGCGCCGAGACGGCCGCGCCGCTGCGGGCGGACAGCTGACCGACGGTGAGTTCGTGGATCTTCTCGGGAATCTGCGGCACCCGGCCGAGCGTAGTCGGCGGTCCGTTGACATACACATGCACCCCCCAGCATGCTGAGCAAGCGCTTATTCATTCGTTCGTCCGTCAGTCGTCCGCGAGAGACAGGAACAGGGCATGGCCGAGCCGAGGGTCTTCACGTCCGCCGAGGAGCTGCACGCCGGGATCGGCGAACCGCTCGGGCCCAGCGGGTGGCTGGAGGTGGACCAGAAGCGGATCGACCTCTTCGCGGACGCCACCGGCGATCACCAGTGGATCCACGTGGACCCGGAGCGCGCGGCGGACGGCCCCTTCGGCTCCACCATCGCGCACGGCTATCTGACCCTGTCCCTGCTGCCCAGCCTAGTGCCGCAGATCATGCGGGTCGAGGGCATGCGGATGGGCCTCAACTACGGGACGAACAAGGTCCGTTTCCCCGCGCCGGTGTTGGTCGGTTCGCTGCTGCGCGCCACCGCCGTGATCACGGAGGTCACGGAGGCGGGTGGCGGCGTACAGGTCACGGCCACCGTCACGGTGGAGCGCGAGGGCGGCGACAAGCCGGTGTGCGTGGCGGAGTCGGTGTCGCGCTACTACTTCTGAGGGCCCGGCCGCGCGGCCACCATGCGGAGCACGAGGTCGGCGTACAGTCCGCCGACCTCGTCGGGCGTGCGCTGCCCGGCCACGTTGAACCAGCGGGCCACGTCGATGCACAGCGACAGCACGGCGAGCGTGGTGCCCGGCACGTCGGGGACGTCGAACTCCCCCGCGGCCACCCCGTCGGCGATGATGCGGCGCACGGCCGCGTCGCTCTGCCGGCGCAGCGCCACGATCTCGGAGCGGTGCTCCGGAGCGAGAGCGTCGAGCTCGTACTGGACCACACGCGCGGTGGTGTGATGCGCCGCGTGCCAGCGCACGAAGGACCGGACGGCGGCGTCGAGCCGGTCGGCGGCACTGCCGGGGCCGTCGGCGGCGGTGGTGAGGATCTCCAGCGCCTTGTCGTGACCGATCCGGCTGATCCGCTGGAGCAGCTCTTCCTTGGTCTTGTAGTGGATGTAGAGCGCGGCCGGGCTCATCCCGGCACGGCCCGCGATGTCACGTGTGGTGGTGGCGTGGTACCCGCGCTCGGCGAAGGCTTCGACGGCGGCGACGAGCAGCCGCCGCGCGGCGTCGGGGGTGACCTCGGACCACGGCCGGTAGCCGTCGACCGTATCCTCCGCGCTGCCCATCGCTCACTCACCCTTCACCGTGTGGAAGTGAACACCCTACCGGAGGGTGAGCAAGCGCTTAGCGATGTCGGGGCGCCGGCCGGGCCGGCGTGCGACTACTTCGGCGCGAAGGGGTCGTACTCGGCCATCATCTTCTCCATCCTGGCCTGATCCACCCGGCTGACGATCTGCGTGACCTCCTGGCGGTCACGGATCACCTTGGCGAGGGTGAAGGCGGAGGTGGTGAGGTAGAGGACGGCGATGCCGAGGAAGGCGCGGACCCAGCCGTTCGCCTCCAGGTTGTAGATCCCCACGGCCACGGCGCCGATGGCGATACCGAAGGAGGCGACGGCCTGACCGTAGTACGCCCCCGTGCTCTGCTGCTTGACCGGTGTCTCGTTCATGGTTCGAGCATCGGGCGGACGTCGCGGGAGCACATCCGCACGCGTACTCATACGGGTACTCAGAAGGCGGAAACCCCGGTGCGGGCGCGGCCGATGAGCAGCTTCTGGATCTGGCTGGTGCCCTCGTAGAGGGTCATCACGCGGGCGTCGCGCAGCAGTTTGCCGGCCGGGTACTCGTCGATGTAGCCGTACCCGCCGTGCACCTGGAGGGCGTTGCTCGCGGCGCGCACGGCGGCCTCGGAGGCGAAGAGCTTGGCGGTGGAGGACTCGGTGGCGAAGGGCTTCCCGCGGTCGATGAGGTCGGCCACCCGCCAGGTCAGCAGCCGGGCCGCGTCCACGTCGACCGAGATGTCCGCGATGAGCTCCTGGACCAGCTGGTGGTGGGCTATCGGCCTGCCGAACTGCTCGCGCTGCGACGCGTACGAGACGGCCGCGTCCAGGGCCGCCTGCGCGATGCCGACGCAACCGGCGGCGACCGACATCCGGCCCTTGGCGAGGGCGGACATGGCGACGGAGAAGCCCTTGCCCTCAGGGCCGATCATGGCGGAGGCGGGTACGCGGACGCCGTCCAGGACGAGCTCGGCGGTGGCCTGGCCGCGTAGGCCGAGTTTGCCGTGGATCTCGCGGCGGGTCAGGCCCGGGGTGTCGGTGGGGACGAGGAAGGCGGAGACCCCGCGGTGGCCGGGCGCGTCGCCGGTGCGGGCGAAGAGCAGCACCACGTCGGCCCAGGTGCCGTTGGTGATGAACATCTTGCTGCCGTCGAGGACGTACCCGTCCCCCGCGCGCACGGCGCGGGTGGTGAGGCTGCCGGCGTCGGAGCCGGTGCCGGGCTCGGTCAGGCCGAAGCAGCCGAGCGCGTCGCCGGAGCACAGGCGGGGCAGCCAGGCGCGCTTGTGCTCCTCGGAGCCCCAGGCGGCGATGGTCTTGGCGACCAGGCCGAGGGAGACGGAGACGATCCCGCGCACGGCGGAGTCGCCGCGGCCGAGCTCCTCGGTGACCAGCACGTAGGCGAGGTGGTCACCCCCGGAGCCGCCGTACTCCTCGGGGACCGTCAGGCCGAGGAAGCCGAGGTCGCCCAGCTTCTTCACGATGGCCCGGTCCACGCTCTCGGCGCGGTCCCACTCGGCGGCGTACGGGACGACCTCGCGCTCGGTGAACTCACGGGCGAGCCTGCGGACGGCGGCCTGCTCCTCGCTCAGCTCCAGATCCACCGGGCACCTCCGGGGCGCTCGTCCGGGGCTTTAACTAGCACCGGTAGTTTATGGCGGGCAGGCCCTACTATGTGGCGCATGGCCAGACCGCGCAAGCCCCTCCTCAGCCGGGACCGCATCATCGGGACGGCCGGCGCCCTGGTGGACGCCGAGGGGCTGGAGGCGGTGTCGACGCGCCGGCTGGCCGCCGCGCTCGGGGTCAGCGGACCCTCGCTCTACAACCATTTCCGCACCAAGGACGAGATCCTGGACGCAGTGGCGGACGCGGTGAGCGCGCGGGTGGACCTGTCGATGTTCGACGGCGGCCAGGACTGGCGGGCGGCCCTGCACGCATGGGCGCACTCGTACCGGGACGCGCTGGCGGACCACCCGAACATCGTGCCGGTCCTGGCGCGGGGGCCGGGCCGCCGGCCGGCCGGGCTGCGACTGGCCGACGCGGTGTTCGGGGCGATGACGGCGGCGGGCTGGCCGCCGGCGCAGGCGACCCGGATCGGCGCCCTGATGCGCTACTTCATCCTGGGCTCGGCGGTGGCCTCCTTCGCCGGAGGTTTCGTGGACGACCGCACGGCGTACGACCCGGCGGACTACCCGCACCTCGGCCAGGCCCACCTGCTGGCGGAGCGCGGGCGCGAGGTGGACGAGGGCGCCTTCGAGACGGGCCTCGCGGCGCTGCTCGACGGATTGACCCTGCAGTACGAGGCGTTGAAGGAGGGGGCATGGCACACGGGGACAGCGACCTGATCACCGCGGTGCGGGCCGACGACGCGGCGCGGGTCCGCGCACTGCTGCGGGCGGCCGACGAGTCCGCTCCGGGCACACTCGGCGCAGCCGCCCTCGGGGTGGACGCGCTCGGGGTGGACGCGCTCGGGGTGGACGGCCTGTCGCCGCTGGACATCGCGGCGGCCCGCGGCTCGTACCCGGTGGTCGAGGTGCTGCGCGACTACGGCGTGCGGCTGGACCGCGTGGGCCCCGACGACAGGACCCCGCTGCTGCGGGCGGTCGATGCCGGCGCCTACGGGGTGGCCGTTCTCCTGCTGTTCGCCTCGGTACCGCTGTGGCCCAAGGGCCCCGACGGGCGGACCGCCCTGGAGCTGGCCCGCCACTGGCACGAGACGGGCGCCGAGAACGAGTTGCGCCGCCGAACGGGAGCCACGGAGCCCTCGGAGCCCGCAGAGTTCAGCCGGGTCCTGGACGACGAGTACTCCTTCACCCGTCTGCTGCGGCTGCCGGGCACCGACGCGCACGTACGCACCGGGCACACGGCCATCCTGTGCCGGCTGGAGGCCGCCTACGGGATACGCACCCCCTTCGCCGAACTCCTCGCCCGCGCCGAAGCGGAGGGCGACCTTCGCGGCGTGACGCACGACGCGGCCGTATCGGTCCTGTACGACCGGGCCGACCGCGAGACGTGGGAGGCCGCCGCGGCACTGCGCACCCATCCGCACCCCTCCGTACGGCACTTCGGCGCCGAGGTCGTGCGCTGCATCAGCCTCTTCGACGAGTGCGAGGAGGGCGGTGGGTGCATCGACGGGGCCGGGTGCGTGGCGGAGCCGGCCGGGGGCCTCTTCCTCGCGTGGGCGGCCGACGAACGGGATCCGGACGTTCTCGCCGTACTGCTCACCGCACTCGCGGATTGCCCGGCGTTGCCCCGTGCCACCGTCGCCGAGGCCCTGCTCCCCCACGCGCGGCATCCGTCCGCCGTGGTCCGCCGTTCGGTGGCGAACGCGTTCGTCGCCTGCGCGGACGAGGAGAGCGCGCTCCCCCAGATCCTCGCGTACCTCCAGGACGGCGACGCCGAGGTGCGCCGCAGCGGTTGCCTCGCGGTGGCGCGACAGAGGGACCGTTCCCGCGAGGTGCGCGACAGCCTGATACCGCTCCTGGCCGATCCGTCGATCGAGCTCCAGATCCAGGCGGTACGGGCCCTGGTCCTGCTCGACGATCCGCGCGGCGAGGAGGCGCTGGACTGGCTCAGCCTCGGGTACACGGAAGACGAGCCCGGTTACTGGTCGCTGTACGACGCCCACCGCCACCTGCGACTGCGCGAGGAGGCCGGGCGCGCCCGGCGGGCGGGGTGAGAAGCGGGGGCGGAACACTCAGAACACGACGAGGGAGCGACCGCCCTTGCCCGCCAGCATGGCGTCGAAGGCGGCCGGGATGCCGTCGAGGGTGACGCGGTCGGTGACCAGGGTGCCGAGGTCGAGGCGGCCCGCGCGGACGTGCTCGGCGATCACCGGGAGGTCGCGGGCCGGGTCGCTGTTGCCGTAGACGCAGCCGGTGAGGGTGCGGGCGAAGTGGAAGATCTCCATGGAGTGGAAGGTGACCTTCTGTTCCTTGCCGCCGATGCCGACGACCGTGGTGCGGCCGCCGCGTCGGGTCGACTCCCATGCGCCCCGGATGCTCTCGGCCCGGCCGACGCATTCGACGGCGACATCGGCGCCCTGGCCGCCGGTGAGCGCGCGGATCTGCCGGGCGGTGGTGTCGGAGGCCAGTACGAACTCGGTGGCCCCGGCCGCGCGGGCCAGCTCCTCCTTGGCCGGGGACACGTCGACGGCGATGACCGGGCCCGCCTCGGCGATCCGGGCGGCCTGGAGGGCCGCGAGGCCGACACCGCCGACTCCGAAGACGGCCACCGACTCGCCCGGGCGGACCTGAGCGCTGTGGCGGACGGCTCCGTAACCGGTGAGGACGGCACAGCCGAGCAGGGCCGCTTCGGCGAGCGGGATCCCGGTGGGCGCGGGTAGCACGCAGTTGCCCGCGACGACGGTCTCCTCGGCGAAGGCGGCCACGTTCAGCCCGGGGTGCAGGGCGGTGCCCCGGGCGTCGTGCGCGTAGACGGCCCCGACCCCGGTGAGCGCCGTGGCGCAGAGCCAGACCTCGCCGATCGTGCAGTGGTGGCACTCGCCGCAGGACGGGGCCCAGTTGAGCACCACGCCGTCGCCGGGGGTGACGTGGGTGACACCCTCCCCCACCGCGAGGACCGTGCCCGCGCCCTCGTGGCCGAGGACGGCGGGCACGGGGATCCGCATGGTGCCGTTGGTGAGGGAGAGGTCGGAGTGACACACCCCGGCTGCGGCGAGCCGCACCCGGACCTGCCCGGGGCCGGGATCCGGCAGCACGATGTCCCGTATCTCCAGCGGGGCTCCGACGGCGGGCAGGACAGCGGCGCGGACCATGGTCGTCATCTCGTCTTTCCGGTGCTGGTCGGGCGGGGTCAGAACTGCAGGGACTTGGTCTGGAGGTATTCCGCCAGGCCGTGCGCGCCCAACTCACGTCCGACGCCCGACTGCTTGTAGCCGCCGAAGGGCGCGAGCACGTTGAAGCGGCCGCCGTTGATGTCCACCTGCCCGGTGTCCATACGGCGCGCGAAGGCCACGGCCGTCGTCTCGTCGGCGGCCCAGACGGCGCCGCCCAGGCCGTAGACGGTGCCGTTGGCGATGCGGAGCGCCTCCTCCTCGTCCTCGTAGCGGAGGATCGACAGCACCGGGCCGAAGATCTCCTCCTGGGCGATCGTCATGTCGGGCGTGACGTCGGCGAACACCGTCGGCGCCACGAAGTACCCCTGCTCCAGCGGGGCGTCGGGGCCGCCGGCGACAAGGCGCGCGCCTTCCTCCACGCCCTTGGTGATGAAACCGCGGACGCGCTCGTGCTGCTTGGCGTTGACGACCGGGCCGACGCGGACGCCCGCCCCGCGCGGGTCGCCGGCGGGGTAGTCGGAGACGGCGGCGGCCGCGAGCGAGACGGCCTCCTCGTAGTGATCCCGGTGGACGAGCATCCGAGTGAGCGCGTTGCAACTCTGGCCGCTGTTGTTCATGACGTGCCCGACGCCTGCCGCGACGGCCTTGGCCAGGTCGGCCCCCGGCAGGATGACATTGGCCGATTTGCCGCCCAGTTCGAGCGCGACCCGCTTGACGGCGGCGCCGGCCGTCGCGCCGATCCGCTTGCCGACCGCGGTCGAGCCGGTGAAGGAGACGAGGTCGACTCCCTCGTGCGCGGCCAGGGCCTGACCGGCGACCGGACCGGTACCGGTCACCAGATTGAAGACTCCGGCCGGGATGCCCGCCTCGTGCACGGCTTCGGCGAAGAGCTGTGCGGTCAGCGGGGTGTCCTCGGCCGGCTTGAGGACGAGGGTGCAGCCGGCGGCGAGAGCGGGCGCCACCTTTGCAACGACCTGGTGCAGCGGATAGTTCCAGGGCGTGATGGCCCCGACCACCCCGATGGGCTCCAGCAGCACGGTCGAGTTCCCGACCCGCTCCTCGAAGGCGTACGAGGAGGCGAGTTCGGCGTAGGAGGAGGCCACGGCGATCGGCGCTCCGACGTGGACCGCCTTGGAGAAGCCGAGCGGGGACCCGAGCTCGGCGGTGATCGTCTCGGTCAGCTCGCCGGTGCGGGCCACCAGGACGTCGCGGAGCGCCCCGATCAGCGCGGCACGCTCGGCCGGGGCCGTGGCCGCCCAGCCGGGGAAGGCCGCACGGGCCGCGCGTACGGCCGCGTCCACATCCTCCTCGGTGCCGGCCGGGACCGTGGCGATGACCTGGCCGTCGGCCGGGTTCACGACCTCGATCAGATCGCTACCGACGGCGGGCCGCCACGCGCCGTCGATGTACATCCCGTCGTGGGCCTTCATGGCATTCCTCCCGAGCACGCACGAGCGCGTAGATCCGACCTCGCGAACACCCTACAAACTAGCGTCGGTAGTTTTTGCCGGCCAGAGGGCGCCGGATGTCAGATGATGCCGAAAAGCATCCCCGCCGCGAGGACCACGAGGGAGGTCAGGGCCGCCCATTTCACGGTGAACCGGGTGTGGTCGCCGAACTCCACCTTGGCCATGCCGACGAGTACGTAGACGGCCGGAACCAGCGGGCTCGACATGTGCAGGGCCTGGCCGACGAGCGAGGCGCGGGCGATCTCGAGCGGGGAGACGCCGTGGGCGGCGCCGGCTTCGGCCAGGACGGGCAGGACGCCGAAGTAGAAGCCGTCGTTGGACATGAAGTAGGTGAGCGGCAGGCTGAGCAGGCCGGTGACCAGGGCCATGTGCGGGCCCATGCCCTCGGGGATGGCGCCGACGAGCCAGTCGGCCATGTGCTTGACCATGCCGGTGCCGGTGAGGACTCCGGTGAAGACGGCGGCGGCGAAGACCATGCCCGCGACGTTCAGGACGTTGTCGGCGTGGGCGGCGATCCGGGCCTTCTGATCGGGCATGTGCGGGAAGTTGACGGTGAGGGCGAGGGCGGCGCCGAGCAGGAACAGCACCGGGATGGGCAACAACTCCATGATCATCGCGGTGAGGAGGGCCACGGTGAGGCCGGCGTTGAACCAGTACAGGCGCGGGCGCAGGGTGGGCCGGTGCGGATCCAGTCCCTGGAAACCGTCGTCGGGGGCGACGGCGTCACCACTGCCGTGCCCACCGGAACCGGCGGCCGTGCCTTCACCGGAAGCGGAGGCGGGGGCAGGGGCAGCGGCAGGGGCGGAAGCGGAACTGGAGGCAGGGAGGGAGGCAGCGGCGCCGGACGCGCCGGGGGCGGCCGGGACCAGCTCCTCCTCGACAGCCTCGCGCTCCACCCGGCCGGGCAGCGCCAGGGTGCCGACCCGGCGGCGTTCCTTCACGCCGAGGACGTACGCCAGGACGAACACGAAGAGCAGGCCCACCGCGAGCGCCGGAATCATCGGGACGAAGATGTCGGCGGCGTCGAGCTCGAGGGCGGTGGCGGCGCGGGCGGTCGGCCCACCCCAGGGGAGGGTGTTCATGACGCCGTTGGCCGTGGCCGCGACGCCCGTCATCACCACCAGACTCAGGCCGAGCCGCTTGTAGAGGGGGTACATGGCCGAGACGGTGATCATGAAGGTGGTCGATCCGTCGCCGTCGAGGGAGACGATCGCTGCGAGGACGGCGGTACCGACCACCACCCGCATCGGGTCCGCCTTGCAAAAGCGCAGGATGCCGCGGACGATCGGGTCGAAGAGGCCGACATCGATCATCACGCCGAAGTAGACGATGGCGAACATCAGCATGGCGGCGGTCGGTGCGAGCTTGCCGACGCCGTCGATGACGTAGTCGCCGAGGTGTGCGCCCTTCCCCGCGAATACGCAGAAGAGTGCCGGGATGAGGACGAGCGCCGCGATGGGCGACATTTTCTTCATCATGATCAGGACCAGGAACGTCGCGATCATGGCGAAGCCGAGGAAGGTCAGCATGGGGGGAAGGTAGGTGCCGCCTCCTTGCGCCAACAAGACGTCCACGCGTGAGCAATACGAGCAAAACCCCAGCTCAGGGCAGGGGTGCGAGTTCGACGGGGAAGCCGTTGAGCACCGCCGTGCCGGACAGTCGGTCCATGCGGGTGCCGTCGAGCAGCTGGTTCACGTTCGCGCCGGGTACTGCGGCGGCCACCGACAGCCGGGAGCCGGGCCGGTGGTGACCCCAGCCGTGCGGAAGGCTCACCACCCCGCTGCGGATGGCTTCGGTGACCTCGACGGGCACCTCCAGGCTCCCCCCGTCGGCGGTGATCCTGGCCTGCCCTCCGTCGACGAGGCCGAGCCGGTCCGCGTCGTGGGGGTGGACCTGAAGGGTGCAGCGGTTGGAACCTCCGGTGAGGGCCGGGACGTTGTGCAACCAGCTGTTGTTGGACCGCAGATGGCGGCGGCCCACGAGCACCAGGGCGGCGGGGCGGTCGGCGAGGGCCGTGCGCAGCCTGGGGAGTTCGGCCGCGATCGGGTCCGGGAGCAGCTCGATCCTGCCGCTGCGGGTCTTCAGCACACCCGGAAGCCGCGGCTGTAGCGGGCCGAGGTCGATGCCGTGCGGCGCCTGCCGCAGATCGTCGAGTATCAGGTCGTACGGGCCCGTGCGGAGCATCAGGTCGAGGCGCCGCTCGGGTCCGGTGCGGCCGGTCAGCAGACGGGCCAGCTCCTGAGGGTCGCCGCCGTGCAGCGGTGAGTGGGGGTCGGTGACGGACCGGGCCAGGCTGTCGGCGATGACGCGCTCGTCGACCGCCTCCGGCGGCGCTCCGTGCAGCCCGGAGACGGCGAGGATCAGGCGCGCGTGGATCTCGCACTCGTCCATGCGCCCGTCCGCCAACGGCAGGGCCGCGGGCGAGTAGCGGGCCTGGTTGCGCACGGCGAACCCGTTGAACGCGAAGTCGAAGTGCGCGCTCTGCGAGGGCGGTGGCGGTGGCAGGACGACGTGGGCGTGGCGGGAGGTCTCGTTCAGGTAGGGGTCGACGGAG
This sequence comes from Streptomyces sp. NPDC048331, assembly GCF_043201215.1. Taxonomy (NCBI): domain Bacteria; kingdom Bacillati; phylum Actinomycetota; class Actinomycetes; order Kitasatosporales; family Streptomycetaceae; genus Streptomyces; species Streptomyces sp. NPDC048331. Next base: position 54,259 of record NZ_JBICYT010000031.1, read on the forward strand.
ACCATGAAGTCCAGCCCGGCCAGCGCCCGGTCCAGCCGGTCGCCGTCGGGTGCGGACAGGACCGGGTTGGCGGCGATGGCCAGGAGGACGCGGATCCGCCCGTCGCCCCGGGTCTCGATCTCCTCGGCGAGCGCGGCCATGGGCAGCTCGCCCTTGACCTCCGGGTGGCCCGAGACCCGACTCGACCAGCGGCCGAGCGTGAACCCCTTGCCCGGCCCCGCGGGACGCCCCGCCGGAGCCGTGGCGGAGAGCGGGAAGAGTGCGCCGCCGGGCCGGTCGAGGTTGCCGGTGAGGATGTTCAGTACATCGACCAGCCAGCTCGCGAGGGTGCCGAACTCGACGGTGCAGCTGCCGATCCGGGCGTAGACGGCGGCGGTGGGTGCGGCCGCGAGCTCGCGGGCGAGGGTGCGGATCTCGGTGGCGGTGAGGTCGCATGCGGGTGCGACGACCTCAGGAGTGAAACTCGCGAGCGCGACGCCGAGTTCCCCTATGCCGTCGCAGTGTTCCTCCAGCACGCCGGGATCGGAGAGCTTCTCCTCGATCAAGGTGTGTGCGAGGGCGGCGAGCAGCAGCGCGTCGCTGCCGGGGCGCGGCGCGAGATGGCGGTCGGCCAGCGCCGCCGTACGCGTGCGGCGCGGGTCGACGACGACCAGGGTGCCGCCGCGGGCGCGCAGGGCCTTGAGTCGGCCGGGGAAGTCGGGGGCGGTGCACAGGGAGCCGTTGGACTCGACCGGGTTCGCGCCCAGGAGCAGCAGGAAGTCGCTCCGGTCGAGGTCGGGTACCGGGATGGCGAAGGGGTCGCCGAAGAGCAGCCCGCTGGACACGTGCTTGGGCATCTGGTCGAGGGTGCTGGCGGTGAAGAGGTTGCGCGTGCCGAGGCTCTTGAGGAGCAGGGGCGGGTAGAGGGCGCCGGCCATGGTGTGGACGTTCGGGTTGCCGAGTACGACGCCGACCGACTGGGGCCCGTACTCCTGGACCTGGGCGGGGACAGCGGCCGCGATGGCGTCGAAGGCCTCCTCCCAGGTGGCCTCCCGCAACTGGCCGTCGCGGCGGACGAGGGGGCCCCGCAGCCGGTCGGGGTCGGAGTCGAGCGCTCCGAACGCGGCTCCCTTGGGGCAGATGAATCCGCGACTGAAGACGTCCTCACGATCACCGCGGGCTCCGGTGACCACGCCGTCCCCCAGAGTGAGGGTGAGGCCGCACGTGGCTTCGCAGAGGGGGCAGATACGCAGGGCGGTGCGGGACATGAGCCCTCCAGGGGCAGCGGTCTGCGGCACGGGCGCGGGTACGCGAAGTACATCGAGCATACCGACCGGTACGGACGGAGGGGAGGGGTGCGCGGGACCGATCGGGCGGCCGTGGCGACCCACTGCCCTCGGGCGTCGACAGCGGGCCCTGAAGGGGGCGCCCCGAAGGGCGTCCCGAGGTGACCGTCCGAGGTGGCTGCCCGAGGTGGCCACCCGAGCGGCCGCCCGGGGGCCGTCAGTCCAGCACGCGGGCCAGGTACGCGTGCATCATCGCGCGGGTCTCGGCGACGATCCCGGGATCACCGGCCGGGTCGGCCCGGAAGGCGAGCTGTATCAGTGCGTCGGTGGCCTCGACCGCGACGAGGACGGCCCGCTCCAGGGTGGCGTCGGGGGTCAGGGCGAGGTGCGCGGAGAGCAGCTCCGTCAGCCGGGCGGCGACCTGGTGGTTGGGGTCCGCCTCCGGCCCCTCGGCCGGCGGCGCGGGCACGCCGAAGTCGACGAGCGCGAAGCCGGGAACACTGCGCTTCATGGCCAGGTACTCGTCCAGCACCGCGTCCACGACCGGCCGCCAGTGGGTGGCCGGGAGGTCGGTGAGCCGGTCCGCGATGCCGTCGACGTAGCGGTCGAGGTTGCGGTGGGCGAGGGCGATGGCCATGGCTCGCTTGTTGCCGAAGAAGCGGTAGACGGAACCGATCGGCACGCCGGCACGCAGGGCCACGGCGCGGGTGCTGAGGTTCTCGTACCCGGTCTCGTCCAGCAGTTCGGCGCAGGCATCGAGGATCCGGGCGAGCCGGTCGGCGCTGCGCTGCTGGATCGGCGTTCGGCGCAGGGAGTGGGCGGGAGGCACGGGGTCCATCATGCCGCTCCTCGCTTCTCGGTTCGGCGGGGGCCTCAGTTCAGCAGAAGACTGAGCCCGCCGACGGTGTAAGTGATCATCAGCGCCAGCAGCGGCAGTTGTCCCGCCACGGCTTTCGCGGGCGGGAAGAGTCGCACGGACCGGTCGTGGGCCGCCACGACGCCGAGCACGTGACCGGTGACGACGGCGATGACCTGGAGGGCGGCGAGGCCGCCGGGGCCCAGGGGTGGCACGGGTTCGGGGGCGTTGTCAGTGCCGAGTGCCATGCTTACCGTACGTGGTCCTTCGACTACCAGGAGGGAGAAGTAGTGGGCGATGAGATAGCCGAGCGCGATCGGTACGAGTGAGTGCGCGAAGGCGGTCAGCGGGCCGGGGTGCGGGCCGCTGACGAGGCGGGTGGCCGCGGCGCAGAGGCAGTAGAGGGTGGCGACGAGGGCGATGGAACCGAGCAGTCCGAGTGTGGCCGTGGGGATGCGGCCGAGGGGGGAGGTCTGTATGGCGTTGATCCACGACGGGTTGTCGGAGAAGCCGTCGTAGGCGGTGGAGCCGAGCAGGACGCAGACGGTGGCGACGAGTCCGGGCCGCTCGGGTGTCGCGTCGAGTCCGTGGAACGGGTTACGCAGGACGAGGCGGCCGTCGCTGCGACGGCCGAGGGGGGAGAGCCGGGCCAAGAGGGTGGAGTACGTCTCGAAGGCGTCGCCGCCGTCGAACCAGCGCTCGCCGAAGCGGGCGGCGAGCAGCAGTTGGGCGGTGGCGTAGGTGGTGACGGCGATGAGGAGGGTGGTGGTGGATGCGGGATCGGGAGCGACGAGTTCGAGCCAGGTGAACCCGAACAGCCCCGCGGCGGCCGGCCATTGACCGAGCCGGGCGGGCAGGGGGCGGCCGGGGTCGTGGCGGCGCAGGGCCCGGGAGAGCAGACGGTGCAGGGTGCGGAGCGGGTTGAGCAGGCGCCAGACGGGGCCGAGGAGGAGGGAGGCGGGAACGAGTCCGACCCAGAGGAGGACGTAGACGGCGCCGGGTGCGGGGTTGTGCGCGGGGTCGTCGGGACCGAGGAGGAGGTGGGCCAGGACGGCCGCGGTGGCGGCGAGCCCCAGTCCGCGCAGGGCGGTTCGGGTGGTGGGCGCGTCGGCCACCCGTTGGAGGGCGGCGGGCAGGGCGAGGCCCGCGCGCGCTCCGCGGAAGCGGGAAGTGGACCAGAGCAGGCCGAGCGCGAGAAAGGAGACGAACAGCGCGGCGAAGGCACCGGCGAAGGCGTAGAAGGGAGAGATCGGTAGATCGTGCTGGGACCCGATCCCGTGCGCGAGCGAGGTGAGCGGATCGGCCGGGTGAAGGACCACGCCCTGGCCGTGGCCCTCCTCGGCCGCGCCCGGGGCGAGGCCCGCTCCGAAGGGGCTCACCATCGGCCCACCCGGGGCGCCGTCCCGCAGGCGGCACGGCCGGGCCGCCCGGAATCCACCCCGGGTCCGGACAGCCGGGGTGGAACGCCCCTCGGGAATGAGGCCGGCATGCGGGACCGAGCCGGGCGGCGAGTCACGGACGCGGACCGGACCGCGGGCCCCGGCGTGAGCCGGAGCCCGGGCTCGGACCCGACCGGGTCCCGGGGTGCGGACCGGGCGGCAGGCCAGCGCGCGGGCCCGAGGGCCACCGCAGGGGCCGGCGCGGGCTCGGGCGGGGGTCCGGGGTGGGGTCGGTTCATCGGACGAGGAGTTGGGTCAGGACGAGGGCGGACTCGTGGGTCTCGACCTCGAAGAGGCCCGTGCGGTCGACCGTCAGGACCAGGGTGGCCTCCTGGCCTGCCGGCAGGGCGAGTTCCTTGTCGTAGCCGTGGACGTGCAGGGTGTCCGCGCGGTCGCTCGTGACGCGCAGGGCCAGGCGCTCTCCGCGCCGCAGCTCGGTGCGGGCGGGGGCCGGGCTGACCTTGCCGTCGCGGACGGTGATGGTGACCGTGCGGTCGGCCTGCTCCGGCGGCGGGGTCCCGCCCTGCGACGGAGTCCCGCCCGGCGGCGGGGTGTTCCCGTGGCTGTGTCCGCCCGCCTGGCCCGGGGCGATGGCGGTGGCGGTGAGCTGGGCGGTGCCCTCGACCGGCTTGCCCGAGACCGCCCAGGCCGTGTGGTCGTCCGCGTAGAGGCGGACGGTCAGGGTGTGCGCGCCCTCGGGGACCTGCGCCGCGGGCAGGTGGAACCAGGAGCCGTACAGCCGGGCCAGCTTGCGCCCGTCGAGCTCCAGGTGGGCGTGGCCCGCGCCCGGGAGGGCGGCGCCGCCGGTGCTGTCGGGGGTGAAGCGGTAGTTCTTCACCGCCAGTTGGAGGTTCCAGCCGTCCTCCGAGTCCGGGCGGACCGACAGCTGGACCTCCGGCGCGCCCTCGGCCGAGACCTCGCGGAGTCGGTGGCCGCCGGCGTCGGTGGCGGTGAGCAGGGTGCCCACGGCGCCGGAGGCCTGCTCGTGGCTGGTGCCGGGCTTGTGGTGGGTGGTGGCCCGCCCGCCGCAGCCCGTCGCCGCGCCGCCCGCAAGCAGCAGGGCGAGGGCGAGCAGGGCCGCCGCGCGGGCGGTTCGGCGGAGCCGGCGGGCCGCGCGGAGTGGCGGCGCGGCGCAGGCGTCGCACCGGCTGTCATCGTCGGAGCGGTGCTCGGGCCGGTGCTCGGGCTGGTCGGTCACGGCCGGTCTCCTGCGGTCGGGGCGGCCAGGGCGGGGGTCACGGCGCGGGGTCCGGGGTCGTCGGGGTCGTCGGGGTAGTCGGGGGCTCCGGGGCGGCCGCGCTCAGCACCGGGGCGGGGCCGGCGGGGACCGGCTCGCGGTCGCCCGCGGGGTCGCCGCCCGGCCCGGACGGGCGGGCCGGGGCGCCCGGGCGGGCCGAGGCCACCACCGCCCACAGGACCCAGACCACGGCCACCAGGGCCCGTATCCAGGCGGGGCTCAGCGGGGTCCAGGGGATCATCAGGACGGCCTTGTCGAAGGCGTCCAGCAGAGTGAGCCCGGCCAGCAGCAGGGTCAGGCGGGCCAACCAGGGGCGGCCGGCCCGCAGCACCAGGCCGACGCCTGTCCACCACAGGCCGAGCAGGAGCAGGGCGAGCGCCGGGACGAAGGTGGCGGTCAGGGGCATGGTGGAGCCCGCCACATCGAGGACCAGACCCGCCAGCCCGGCCAGCGTGGCGGCCGTGCCCAGCCGGGAGCCGCCCGGCAGCGAGCCGCGTAGGCGGCGCCACCACAGGACCCCACCGACGAGCAGCAGCACGGCGGCCACGGCCAGCGCGAGCTGGGTCTCCACCCGCTCCAGCCCGCGCGCCCCGTACCAGTCGCAGCCGGCCGGTAGTTTGCGCGCCTGGACGTTGTAGTCCGCGCAGACGAGGAGTTGGACGAGCTTGACCGGTTCGCCGACCAGCCGGGCGGACGCCCCCGAGACCTCGCCCCGGCGGTCACCGCACTGCGGGACCGTACCGGGGGTGGAGCCGTCGGGTCCGTCCTGCCAGCAGTTGGCGCGCCCTTGGCCGTCCCACCACACGTCCATGCCGTTGGGGCGGGCGGCGCCGGCCTTGTCCTTGCCCATGACGTTGCCGGCGTACCGGTTGTGGTGGGAGGTGTCGGTCTGCTTCGCCCATGCCTCCTCGCCTCGGATGAAGGCGGGGACCGCGCTGAGGAAGAAGCCCGCGCGGCGGTGCCCGTAGACCCAATTGTTCTCGTAGAGGTTCCAGTTGCCGCCCGCGGTGATGATGCCGGTGCCCGGCGGCATGGAGATCTGCGGGCAGACCACGCCCCGCTCGTAGCCGCGCTCGATCGGCGGTTTGGCGCACGTACCGTCGGCGACGTGGCCGTAGTAGTCCTGGTTGTTGTCGTGGATGAGGTTCCGCTCGAACTTGGCGTGGTTCTGCGGGAGTCCGGGGTGGCCGGGGAAGGCGCTGTCCATCGAGGCGCCGCCCATGTTCTGGTCGAACTCGTTGTCGTGCACCCACACCGAGTCGCCCGCGGTGCCGGAGTAGCCGACCATGTTGTGATGGCTGCGGCAGCCGGTGATCTCGATGGAGTACCGGGGGACCTCGTAGCCGCGGCCGTCGTTGATGTTCGAGGCGCTGCCCGGGTAGATGCCGGAGTCGCCGTTCCCGTACGACTCGCAGTTCTTGTAGAGCCCGTGGTCACTGGCGAAGGTCAGGAAGCCGTACTCGTCGTTCCAGCGGGTCAGCACGTCGTCGATGACGAAGCCGTCGCCCGCGAGCAGGTACAACGAGTTGAAGGTGGTGCGCTGGGCGGTGAAGTTGCGGAAGTAGATGCCGTTGGACCCGTCCGCGCGGATGGCGTTCAGCTTCTGGTACTTGGCGTCGACCACCACGTCGAGCCGTGACGCTCCGGTGCCCTCGATCTGCAGGTTCGTCTTGCCGAGGATCGCGACGAGGTTCTGGTTGTGCCGGCATCGCACCTGCTGCTCGTAGGACAGGATCTGGTACCCGAGCGAGGACTGGGGGGCCTTGAGCGCGGCGCACTCCCCCGTCGGCGTGGGGAGGGAGGGCTCCTCCTCGTACAGGCCGGGGAGGATCGCGATGTTCATCCCGGGTCGGTCGACGGCGTCGACGGCCTCCTGGAGGTGCCGGTAGCCGCTCTTCTCGCACCGCTCGTACAAGGCGAGGTTGCGCTGCCTGAGCTCTTCGGGAAAGGCGGATATCCGGCGCTCGAAGGCGGGTCGGTCGGTCTTGCAGACGATCAGGTCGGGCTCCGCCGTGCGGTACTCGGGTACCGATCCGGAGCCGTCGGGGAGGGTGACCGGGCGCTCCTCGTGCGCGGCGGCGGGGGGCGCGGCGACGAGGAGGGACAGGAGGGCGAGGAGGGCGGCGAGGAGCGCCGCCGGCACGGCAGGGAACCTGCGGGTCCACGACATGCGCGTGAGAGTAGAGCAATGTTCATCTTTTGGGATCCCCCTGGACCGGATCCGTGTCCCGGGCCGGCGTTTCCGACCCCCTCCCCCTCCCCCATTTCCGGCCTTTCCCGTCGATCTCGGGGGCGATGGCAGGTCCGCCGTTGACGTGCGAGCCGCGGAATCCTACTGTCGACCATAGGATTCCTTCGACGGAGCGGGAGCAGCACATGAGCGAGCAGGCCAGGAAGACGGCGGAGGCACTGGAGTACCTCACCGGCTTCGGCAACGAGCACAGCTCGGAGGCCGTCCCCGGCGCACTGCCGATCGGCCGGAACTCGCCCCAGCGCGCCCCCCTCGGCCTCTACGCCGAGCAGCTCAGCGGCAGCGCCTTCACCGAGCCCCGCACCCACAACCGCCGCTCCTGGCTCTACCGGATCCGCCCCTCGGCAGCGCACCCGCCCTTCACCCGGATCGACAACGGGGCCCTGCGTTCCGCCCCCTTCACCGAATCCGTGGCGGACCCGAACCGGCTCCGCTGGAACCCGCTGCCCGAGCCGGCCCCCGGCACCGACTTCCTCGCCGGCCTGTGGACCCTCGGCGGCAACGGCGACGCCGCCCAGCGCGCCGGCATGGCCATCCACCTCTACGCCGCCAACGCCGACATGACCGACCGGGTGTTCAGCGACTCCGACGGCGAGCTCCTGATCGTCCCCGAGCGCGGCGGGCTGCTCCTGCGCACCGAGCTGGGCCTGCTGGCCGCCCGCCCGGGCGACATGGCCCTCATCCCGCGCGGCGTCCGCTTCCGCGTCGAGCTGCTCGACGCGGACGCCCGCGGCTACATCTGCGAGAACTACGGCCAGCCCTTCGAGCTGCCGAACCTGGGCCCGATCGGCGCCAACGGACTCGCCGCCGCGCGGGACTTCCAGGCCCCGGTGGCCGCGTACGAGGACAGCGAGCGCCCGACCGAGGTGATCAACAAGTTCTGCGGCAACCTCTGGTCCGCGACCTACGACCACTCCCCGCTCGACGTGGTCGCCTGGCACGGCAGCCACGTCCCCTACGTGTACGACATGCGCCGCTTCAACGTCCTGGGCTCGATCAGCTACGACCACCCCGACCCGTCGATCTTCACGGTCCTGACCTCACCCTCCGACACCCCGGGGCTGGCCGGCGTGGACTTCGTGGTCTTCGCCCCGCGCTGGCTGGTCGGCGAGGACACCTTCCGTCCGCCCTACTTCCACCGCAACGTGATGAGCGAGTACATGGGCCTCATCGAGGGGGCCTACGACGCCAAGGCCGAGGGCTTCGTCCCCGGCGGCGGCTCGCTCCACAACATGATGTCCGCGCACGGACCCGACCACGAGACCTTCGAGCGGGCCAGTGCGGCCGAGCTGAAGCCGCAGAAGATCGACGACGGCCTGGCCTTCATGTTCGAGACCCGCTGGCCGATCACCGCCACCGCGCAGGCGGCCGGCGCCGATCACCTCCAGCGCGGGTACGACGACGTGTGGCAGGGCCTGCGGCGCCACTTCCGCGCCTGACCTGCACTGCATACGCTGCAAGGGCCGTACCCTGCCCTGCGTGCGTCCGCCGCACGAACCCCTGCCCAGCACCTCGGAGATCCACCCGTGACCGCCTTCGCCCCCGACTCGCTGGTACTGAACCGGAAGCTGCCGCTCTGGTACCAGGTGTCGCAGTCACTGCGCGCCTCGATACTGGGGCGCACCCCGGACTCCTCGCTGCGCCTGCCCACCGAGGAGCAGCTGGCCGGGCACTACGGGGTGAGCGTGCTGACCATGCGGCAGGCGCTCAAGGAGTTGGAGGGTGAGGGTCTGATCAGCCGGCACCGGCGGCGCGGCACCTTCATCGAGCCGGGGGCGTTGCGCAGCACCCCGGTCCGGCTGCTGGGCTCGGTCGACGCGATCGTGGCCCAGCAGTCGGGCGACCGTACGACGATCCTCGGGCACGGCCGCACCGCCGTGTCCGGGGAGTTGCTGGAGCACTTCCCGGACACGGCCGAGGTGGTCACGTACCGCCGCCTGCGCCGCGACCGGGAGAGCGGCGAGCCGACCAACTGGGCGGAGAACGCGGTCCTCCCGGAGTTCGCCGAGGCGGTGGACCTCGCCGATCTCGAACGCTGGCCGATGACGAAGGTCCTGCGGGACATCGTGGGGGTGCGCATCAGCCGGATCACGGACACGGTGGAGGCCCGCCTGGCCGATCCGGAGACCGCCGAGCTGCTCCAGGTGCCGCTGCTGAGCCCGATCCTGCACTACACGGGCGTCACGTACGACGAGGACGGCCGGGTCGTCGACGTGGCCCGGATCCGCTACCGCGGCGACCGGTTCTCCTTCACGGTGACGGTCGACGCGCACTGACGGCGACGCGCACCGACGGCCGAGGCACACCGACCGCCGACGCGCACTGACGGCCGACGCGCACCCACGGCCGGCCCCCGGACACCCTGGCCCCGGACACCCTGGCCTCGGACACCCCGGGGCCGGCCCTCCGGTGCCGGCCCTCCGGTGTCCAGGCTCCGGTGCGCCTACTTCTCGTCGTCCTCCCTGGTGCGTTCGCCCTCCGCCTGGGACGGCGTGGTCCGCATCGTGTGGGGGTGCTGCCGCTGCTTGCGCTGGGCCTCGTCCATGTCCTCGTCGAGGCGCTCGCCCTCGGCCTGTGACGGGGTCGTGTATTCGTCGTACTGACTCATGACCGCCTCCTCAGCCTCCTCGGTCGAAATCCGTACGAATGCCTATACAGGGAGCCTAGCTCGTCGGCCTGGACGCAGCCCGGCCATCGGATCCCGTCGCTACCATCAGCGGCGTGAGCGATGACGTACCGCTGCTCGAGGATCTGATGCCCTGGTCCGTGGGCGGCCTGCGCCTGGGCCGGGACTGGGTGGCCGCACCCGACCCGGCGGCCCTGCGCGCCCGCTGGGCCGCCCTGACCGGCTCCGAAGGGGCCGAGCGGGAGCGGTTGTTCCGCCCGAGCCGCAGCCGTCGGCCCGACGCCGGGGCGGCCGCCCTGCCGGGGCAGCGCTCGGCGGCCACGGCTCGCTTCGCCGACGACCCGGGCCCCTGCCCCGACCCCGTACGGGTGCTCCGCGAGCCCTTCGACGAGCAGTGGCTGCTGCCCGACCAGCGGCTCATCGACACGGCCCGCCCCGAGCTCTGGCGGGTCCGGGACGAGCACCAGCTGTTCCTCGTCGAGACACCGGATCCGCTGGTCACCGCACACCTCCCCGTCGGCCGCCTCGGCCGGATCCGCCCCTTGCACCGGCGCCCCGGCGGCGCCGAGCCGAATCTCGCGCCCGGCCTGCTGCCCCTGCTGGACGCGCACCACGGCGGCCGGGTGACCCCGGAGGACGTCCTGTCCTGGATCCTCGCCGCCGGCCGCCCGGGGCGGCGCGGGTACGAGGTCCCGCTCGCCGCCGATCCCGAGCGCTGGCGGACCGGGCTGGAGCTGGGGCACCGGCTGCTGAGCGTGCAGCTGCGCGGGGCCCGCGGTGGTGAGCCACCCCGGCTGCCCGGCGGGCGTCGGCCGTACGTCCGCTCGGCGGTCTCGGGCCGACCCCGCGAGCTCGCGTACGACGCCGAGAGCGAGACGCTGAGCCTCGGGAGCGGGACGGTCTCCCCCGTCCCGGTCGGGGCCTGGGAGTACGAGGCGCAGGGCGTGCGGGTGCTGCCGGCCTGGTTCGCCGCGCGCACCGCGCACCGGGGTCCGGACGCCGAGGGGCTGGCCGCGTTGGGGCCGGGCGCGTGGCCGCAGAGCTGGACCTCGGAACTGCTCGCCCTGGTGACCACGTTGGCGTTGCTGGCCGAACTGGATCCGGAGCGGGCCGCGTTCGAGCCCGGTCCGGAGCTGTCGGCCGAGGCGCTGCGCGTGGCCGGCGTGCTGCCGCCGCCGGCCTGGGCCCGACGTCCGGCCTCGGTGCTGGACCACCAGGAGGAGGGCCCGGGCGGGCAGTTCACCCTCCTGTGAGGAGGGGTGCGGACAGCGCGCCTACGCGCCCCAGGCCCCCAGCAGCCGGGACACCGTGCGGTCGAACACCTCGTCCATGTCGAGCCCGGCGCCCGGGACCGGGCCGCCGCCGGTGAGAGCCGCCGCCAGCCGCGGGTACTCCCCGGTGGCCAGCCGGGAGCCGAGCCAGGCCGTCCGTACGCGCTGCTCCTCCACCTCGCTCCAGGGCAGCGACCGGGCCCGTTCGGCCAGCGCCAGCTCGCTCGCCACGAAGGTCCCGACGGTGCCGTTGACGGCGGCGACGAGCTCCAGCTTCTCGCCGTCCGTCACGTCGAGCGGAGCCAGGCAGTCCAGGCTGTACTCCAGGTAGCGCAGGGCGTTGGGGCCGAAGCCGTAGACCGGGCTCAGCAGGCGCGGCAGCCAGGGATGGCGGTGCATCAGCGCGCGTGTCCCGCGGGCCAGGGTGAGCAGGTCGGCCCGCCAGTCGCCGGTCGGCGGCGGGAGCTCGTACTCCCCGCTGACCGCGTCGACCATCAGCTCGTGCAGGTCCTCCTTGCGCGGCACGTAGTTGTAGAGGGACATCGTGCCCGCGCCGATCCCGGCCGCCACGCGCCGCATGGAGACGGCCTCGATCCCCTCCTCGTCGGCGATCCGCACCGCCTCGGCCGCGATCGACTCACGGCTGTGCGCGGGTCTCGGTCCGCGGCCGGCCCGTTGGGGGCGGGACCAGATCACTTCGGGTTCAGCGGGTCGCCCGCCGGCTGTCATGGCTCAGATCACCTCGTCGTCTCCCCACCATCTTAGTTACGTACACCGTACGTAGTGAGGTATGGTGGCACACATGACTACTACGTACGCTGTACTTAGTGAGGGTCTGGAGAAGAACTTCGGAGAGGTCCACGCCCTGCGCGGCCTCGACCTCGCCGTCCCCGAGGGCACGGTCTGCGGCCTCCTCGGTCCCAACGGCGCGGGCAAGACCACTGCCGTGCGGATCCTCACCACCCTCACCGCACCCACCGGCGGCCGCGCCCTCGTCGCCGGTCACGACGTCACCCGGGATCCCGCCGCCGTCCGCCGCGCCATCGGCGTCACCGGCCAGTACGCCTCCGTCGACGGGGACCTGACCGGCCGTGAGAACCTCCGGCTCTTCGCCCGACTGGCCGGACTGCGCGGTCGCGCCGGCCGAACCCGCGCCGACGAGCTGCTGGAGCACTTCGGGCTGACCGAGGCCGCCGACCGGATGACCGGCACATGGTCCGGCGGCATGAAGCGGCGTCTGGACCTGGCCGCGGGCTTGGTCACCCGCCCCCGGGTGCTGTTCCTCGACGAGCCCACCACCGGCCTGGACCCGGCGGCCCGCGCGCAGATCTGGACGGCGGTGCGCGCGCTCTCCGAAGCGGGCACCACCGTGCTGCTCACCACCCAGTACCTGGAGGAGGCCGACCGGTTGGCCGACGAGATCGTGGTCGTCGACCGCGGTCGGGTCGCCGCCACCGGCACTCCGGAGCGGCTGAAGGCCCGGATCGGCGCCCGCGCCGAGGTCACCGTCGCGGAGCCCGGGGCGCTCACGCGCGCCGCCGCCGTGCTCGACCAGCTCACCGGCGGCCGGCCCGTGCTCGACGAGGAGCGGCTGGCCGTCGGCGTCACCGTGCTCGACGGCGCCCTGACCCTGCCGCGGATCATCCGGGAACTCGACACCGCCGGTGTCCCGGTCACGGACGCGAGCCTGCGCCCGCCCACCCTCGACGAGGTCTTCCTCCGCCTCACCCAGGCCCACGGCAGCGCCGCCGTCACCGCCACCGCCACCGCCACCGCCACCGCCGATCAGGAGTTCGCCGCATGAGCACCCTGCTGTACGACGGCGGAGCCGTCGTGACCCGCCAGCTCCAGAAGGCCCGGCACGCCCCGGCGCTGCTGATCCTCACCCAGACCATGCCGATCACCATGCTGCTGTTCTTCGGCTACGTCTTCGGCAGCGCGCTCGCCATGCCGGGCACGGAGTACCGGGAGTTCCTGGTCCCCGGACTGCTGGCCGCCACCGCCGCGAACGGCCTGATGACCGGCCTGTTCACGGCCTCGCAGGACGCCCACCGCGGCGTGATGGACCGCTTCCGTACCCTGCCGATGAGCCGCACCGCCGTTCCGCTCGGACAGACGGCCGCCGACCTGCTGACCACCGGCGTGTCGATGGTGCCGCTGATGCTGGTGGGGCTGGCGATGGGCTGGCGCATCGAGAACGGTCTGCCCGGCGCGCTCGGCGCCCTCGGTGTGCTGCTGCTGTTCCGCTTCGCGACCGCGTGGGTGGGCACGTACCTCGGCCTGCTGAGCCGCAGCGAGGAGGCGGCCGGCCAACTCGGCGGTGCCACCTTCGTCCTGCCGATGCTCTCCAGCGCGTACCTGCCGACCGCGGGGCTGCCCGGGTGGCTGCGCGCGGTCGCCGAGTGGAACCCGATCAGCGCCGTCGCCACCGCCGTGCGCGAGCTGTGCGGGAACGCCGGCGGCGAGGCGGCGGCGGGCGCCGCCTGGCCCGCGGCGCATCCCGTGGCCGGGGCGCTGCTGTGGTCGGGTCTGCTGCTCGCGGTGTTCGTACCGGCGACCACCCGCAGGTTCGCACGCGGCCGGTAGTGACAGCGGCCCGTCCGACCCGGTAGGCAGGGCCCATGACCACCGAACCACTCCCCCTGGACGGCATCACCGTCGTCGCCGTCGAACAGGCCGTCTCGGCCCCCTTCGCCACCCGTCAGCTCGCCGACCTCGGCGCCCGGGTGATCAAGGTCGAGCGCCCCGACGGCGGCGACTTCGCCCGTGCCTACGACACGGCCGCGCACGGTCTCGCCTCGCACTTCGTGTGGGCCAACCGGGGCAAGGAGTCGATCGCGCTCGACCTGAAGGACCCGCGCGGCCGGGAGGTCCTGCACGGGCTGCTGGCCGGCGCCGACGTCTTCGTGCAGAACCTCGCGCAGGGGGCCGCGGCCCGGCTCGGACTCGACTCGGCCGCGCTGTGCGCGCGTTACCCCCGGCTGGTCGCCGTGGACGTCTCCGGCTACGGGGCCGAGGGCCCGTACGCGCACAAGCGCGCCTACGACATGCTCGTGCAGTGCGAGGCGGGCCTGGTGTCCGTGACCGGCACTCCCGAGAAGCCCGTCAAGGCGGGGATCCCGGCGGCGGACATCGCGGCGGCCATGTACGCCTTCTCGGGCGTCCTGGCCGCCCTGCTGCGCCGCGGGGTGACCGGGCGCGGGGGCAGGGTGGAGGTGTCCATGCTGGACGCGCTCGCCGAGTGGATGGGACATCCGCTGCATCACACGATGCACGGCGGGGAGCAGCCCGTTCGTACCGGCCTCGCGCACGCGGTGATCGCGCCCTACGACGCCTACGCGACGGCCGACGGGGACCGGGTGCTGCTCTCGGTGCAGAACGACCGCGAGTGGCGGCGGCTGGCACAACAGGTCCTGGAGCAGCCGGAGTTGGCGGACGATCCGGCGTACTCGACGAACGGGGCGCGCACGGTGAACCGGGAGAAGACCGACGCGGTGGTGGCCGAGGCGCTGGGCCGGCTCGGCGCGGACGAGGCGATCGGACGGCTGGAGGCGGCGGGCATCGCGTGCGCGCGGCTGAACTCCGTGGCCCAGCTGGCAGGGCATCCGCAGCTCGCGGCCCGGGACCGCTGGCGGGAGGTGGATTCACCGGCCGGTCCGCTGCGGGCCCTGCTGCCGCCGATCGGGCTGCCGGGCGGCGCGGCACCGCACATGGGTGCGGTGCCCGCGCTGGGCGAGCACACCGATTCCCTGCTGAGCGCCCTGGGGATGGCGGACGCACAGATCTCGGAACTGCGCCGGGACGGTGTGATCGGGTAGGGCCGGGGAGCCGGAGGCCGAGGGGCCGACGGCTGCGGTACGGGGACGGTTACGAGCGGCGACTGCCGAAGAGCGTGCGACGCAGACGACGCAGCGGCGCGAAGAGCGAGACGCGCGCGCTCCGGCTCCGCAGACGGTGCGTGTGGTCGCGGGAGGTGAGCTCGCGCATCAGCAGCGTCGCCTCGGCGGTCTCCCGGTGCGGGACGGCGGGACCGCCCAGCACAGAGAGGTGGCGGTCGAGGCGCGAGCTGGTCGCACTGCTGCCGCAGGTGATGGCAGGCACGCGAGGCGGCCTGCTGCGCATTGCTATCTGTTCCATGATCTCTCCCCACCCGTACGAGGGCACCCGGCCCGGGCAGGTTAACCCTATCGCCCCCGCGTCGCCCCCGGGTATCCCGGTGGTGTGAATTACCCCTGTGGCGACGGGGAGTTGACGATTACTCAGCGGAGTCGCCGATTACTCTCCGCACAGACGTCACGCTGCGAGAGGCCTCTGCGCGAGTCCCGTCACGACAGGAGCCACTTGGCCCACACTGCGCTAACTTGGAGTGATCGCCCGGTGACACCCGGGCGCACGGGAGCACACTCGGGGGCGCGCGTGAGTGACCAATCGAACTCCGATCGTGTCATCGCGGGCCGTTACCGGCTGCTCGAACCGATCGGCCGGGGCGGTATGGGCATCGTGTGGCGGGCCAGGGACGAGGTGCTCGCCCGTGATGTCGCCGTCAAGGAGGTACGGGCGCCGGTCGGGCTGGAACCCACCGAACTGGAGCGGCTGTACCGGCGCCTGGAGCGGGAGGCATGGGCCGCGGCCAGGGTCTCGCACCGCGGGGTCGTCACCGTCTACGACGTGGCGTCCGAGGGCGGTCGGCCCTGGATCGTGATGGAGCTGGTGCGCGGACTCTCACTGGCGGACGTGCTGGAGGCCGAGGGGCCGATGCCCCCTCAGCGGGCCGCGCACATCGGGGAACAGGTGCTCGCCGCGCTGCGCTCGGCGCACGACTCCGGGGTGCTGCACCGGGACGTGAAGCCGGGCAACGTCCTGATCGCCAACGACGGCCGGGTGGTGCTCGGCGACTTCGGGATCGCGACCCTGGAGGGCTCCTCGTCGATCACCATGACGGGCGAGGTGGTCGGGTCGCCCGAATTCCTGCCGCCGGAACGAGCGTTGGGGCGCGATCCGGGACCGGCCTCGGACCTGTGGGCGCTCGGGATCATGCTCTACACGGCCGTCGAGGGAGTCTCGCCCTTCCGGCAGGCCACCCCGCTGGACACCTTGCGGGCCGTGGTGGACACGGAGTTGCCGCCGCCGCGCCGGGCCGGGGCGCTGACGCCCGTCCTGGAGGGGCTGCTGCGCAAGGACCCGGCCGAGCGGCTGAGCGCGGCGGAGGCGGCCCGGATGCTGCGGGTGGTGGGCGCGGGCGGGACCGTACAGGCCCCCGACGGGCCGGTGTCGGGGCCGGACGCCCCGACGGTCGTCGCCCACCACGGGCAGGGGACGGACACCCCGCGCGAGCCGTACCGGCCGCGGCCGACGCCGGCGGCGCCACCGCCGCACGCGGCTCCGTACGGGACGCCCCCGGCGGCAGCGCGCGAGGGGAACGCCGGGCTGGTCCTGACCGTCGGCATCGTGCTGATGGTGCTGGCTCTGGTCGCGGTGGGGTGGCTGCTCGTCAAGGACCTCGGGAACAGCGACGGCCCGGGCGACGGGAACGGCTCCCCGACGGGCTCGGCGACGGCCTCCCGGAGCGTGACCACGACGCCTTCGACGACTCCGTCGGCCCCGGTGTCGGCCTCCGCCTCGGGGCCGACGGGACAGCACGTCTCGGTGTACGTGGACGTGGTGCGCTCCTCCTACACCGGCAGCTGCCCGCCACCGGCCGGATCCGCGCCCGCCTTCACGGCCACCGTCGAGGTGGAGCGCACCCCGGTCGTACTGGAGTACCGCTGGGCGACGCGCAGCGGTCGTACCTCCGGACCCGACTGGCAGTCCGTCACGTACGAGGAGGGCGGGCCGAGGAGCCGGCGGCTGGAGCACACCGAGCTCACGCACGACCCGGACGGGATGTTCGAGGACGCGGTCCGCCTGGAGGTGCGGGGACCGGCGGAGGTGGCCACCCAGTGGGTGACCACCTCCGTGACGTGCCGGAAGGAGGCCCCGACGAGCGGGGCCTCCTCCCCCGGGCCGAGTACGTCGGCCTCGGCGTCGGCGTCACCGTCGGCGACGCCGACGCCGACGACCAGCGCTCCGGCGAGTCCCGCGAACGATGAGCCGGACGGGACGGCCCGAACGGACCAGGCCGATCGAGCGGGTCGGTCGGATCAGTCGGATCAGTCGGATCGAGCCGGTCAGGCGGCGTTCGTGAAGACCGGCAGGTAGCCGCCGGACTGTCCGGCCGCGGTCGGGTGGTACGACTCGCCGATGTTCAGCCAGTTGACGCTGTGCAGCCACGCGCTGCCGGAGCAGATCTCATGGCCCGTGAAGGTGCCGGCGACCGAGGCGAAGGTGAAGCCGTGGTTGGCGGCGCGTTTGGCGATGGCGGCGTTGAGGTGGTCGGCGGCGCCGTTGATGGCGGCCCGTTCGCCCTCGGTCAGGCCGGTGGTACAGGTGCCGTTCAGCTTGTAGAAGCGGGGATAGCCGAGGACGACGACGTGCGCGCCGGGCGAGCGGCCGCTGATGGCGTTGTAGACCTGGTCGAGCTGACCGGGGAGGGTGGAGTCCACGTATGCCTTGGCCTGGTTCACGCGGTTGACGCAGGTGGATTCGGACTGGAGCACACAGGTGGTCATGACGTCGGAGAATCCGGCGTCGTTCCCACCGATGGTGATGCTGACCAGGTCGGTGCCGGAGTTGAGCGGGGCGAGCTGGCCCGCGAGGACATCACCCGTACGAGCGCCCGAGCAGGCGGTGAAGGCGAAGGTCTGCGGGGAGTGGGCCGCGGCCCAGAGGGCGGGGTAGGCGCGGGTGGTGCGCTTGCAGTTGCCGCTCGCGCCGTCGTAGTTGCCGGCGCCGACGCCGGAGGAGTACGAGTCGCCGAGGGCGACGTAGCCGAAGTCGGCCCGGGCGGTGGCGGCCGCCTGGCCCGCGCCGAACAGGGTGGCGCCCGCGGCGAGTAAGAGGGAGGAGGTCAGGGCAGCGAAGCGCGACAGTTTCATGCTCATGTGTGCGGCTCCTTGTGGGGGTTACTCCTGAGTCCGTGGTACAAGCAGCCGGGGATTGCTGGAAGTGTCCATGCCAAGAATGTTCAGGGCAGGGTTGCGGCCCGAACCTTCACTCCGAATGCGTTTGAAGAGGGAACTTGGGCACCCGATCCAGCGAAACACGGGTGCACGGGGGCATCGTGTGCCGGATCATGGGCGCCATGTCAGCCAACCCGCAGGACGCGCTGCCGATCCGGCTCAACGTCGACGACAGCGACTCACCGTCGGACGTCGTCGACGCGCTCTTCCTCGGCCGGTTCGCGTCCGGCGAGCAGCCGTACTCGCACAGCGTGTCGATCGAGCGGGTCAAGCCGGAGGCCACTCTCCTGCCGCCGGAGGCCACGGTGTTGCGCTCGGCTCGCGACAGCGACCGCAGCGCCACCCTCGCCGAGGGCGAGGGTTGGACCATGCTCGTCTCGCGCTGGAGCCGCGGCGCGGACGTCACCGTGACGGCGGTCAGCGACGAACTCGCCGCCGGGGTGCTGGGCCAGGCCACGGAAGGCGTCCAGGACGAACCCGAACCGCAACCCGAGAACGTGACGATGGGCTTCTGGTACGTCTCCCCGCGCCGCGGCCCGTACCGCACGACCCGCCAGATCGCGGCCGGAACCTGGGCGGAGGTACGGCCCAACTACACGGCTCCGGTGGCCGGGGCGATGGACCGGCTGATGAAGGTGACCCCGGACGACATCGCGGGCCGGCTGCTCCTGCTGCACGGGCCGCCGGGTACGGGCAAGACCTCCGCGCTGCGGACGCTGGCCCGGTCGTGGCGGGACTGGTGCCAGGTGGACTGCGTCCTGGACCCGGAGCGGCTGTTCAACGACGTGGGCTACCTGATGGACATCGCGATCGGGGAGGACGAGGGCACGGCGAAGGGCCGCTGGCGGTTGCTGCTGCTGGAGGACTGCGACGAGCTGATCCGGGGCGAGGCCCGACACACGGCCGGGCAGGCGCTGTCCCGACTGCTGAACCTGACGGACGGACTGCTGGGGCAGGGCCGCAACGTTCTGGTGGGGGTCACCACCAACGAGGACCTGGAACGGCTCCACCCGGCGGTGGTCCGGCCGGGGCGCTGCCTGGCCCGCATCGAGGTCGGCCGGCTGACCCACCGGGAGGCGGTGGACTGGCTGGGCACGGACGAGGGCGTCTCCCGCGAGGGCGCAAGCCTGGCGGAGCTGTTCGCCCTACGGCGCGGCACGGGCCCGGCGGCGATCCTGCCCCCGCAGCCGCACAGCTCGGAGGCGGGGCTGTACCTCTGACCTCCGGCTCGGCGGGGCGGTTCACCGGCCGGGCCGCGCGCAGCGCGGGTTCGGCATGATCCGGAGGAGACGGCCCGGCCTGATCCGGAAGACGGGCTAGCCGGCGGCGTACCGGGCCCGGAGGGCGTCCGTCGCCGCGGCGATCGCGTCGGCCTGCGTCAGGCCGAGCCGGTGGACGCGGTCCGCGTACGCCTGGGCGGCCGCGGCCGCCTCCCGGGACACCGCGTCCCCCGCGGCCGCGATGAAGGTTCCGTTCCGGCCTCGCGTCTCGATCACCGCGTCCGCCTCCAGCGCCCGATACGCCTTCGCGACCGTGTTGGCGGCCAGCCCCAGCTCCTCCGCGAGGCCCCGTACCGTCGGCAGTTTGAAGCCCGCCGGGAGCTTCCCCGACCGGGCCCGGTCGGCGATCTGCGCGCGCAGCTGTTCGTACGGGGCGGCCGAGCCGGCCGAGCCGTCGATGGTGATCTTCAGGTTTGTCGAGGTCACGCGGGTGATTGTCCCCCATCGGCGGTTAATTGGGAGGCGCACGTCGCGAAGGCGCACGTAGCGTCTGCCCCATGACCGCATCGATCCGTGGCCTCCGCCCCGACGACCTCGCGGACGCGGAGTCCGTCGTACGGGTACTGCGCGCGGCCCTGCCCTTCTCGATCACCAGCGCCGAGGGCCTGGCCTTCGAGCTCTCCTCCGCCCATCCGGCGAAGCACCACCGCGTCCTCGTCGCCGAGGGCCCGGACGGCCGGGTCGTGGGCGCCGCCCGGGCCGGCATCGTGTACGACAGCCCCGATCCCGGACAGTCGTACCTCAACACGTACGTCGATCCCGCCCACCGCGGTCTCGGCGCCGGCCGCCTCCTGCTCCACGCGGCCGAGGAGCACCTCGCCGCGCACGGCGCGGTGGACGCGTACTCCTGGGTCCTCGACGAGCCCGCGCACCGTGCCTTCGCCGAGCGGAACGGTTACCTGCCCCGCCGCTCGGCGCACCGCCTGCGCCTGGACCTGGCGACGGTCACGCTGCCCGAGCTGCCGCGGGACGAGGATCTGCCGGCCGGGGTCGAACTGCGTCCCGGCTCCGCCTTCGCCGCCGATCCGCGTCCGCTCTTCGAGGCCGACGCCGAGGCGACCGCCGACGAACCGGGCGATGTGGCGGTCGAGCCGTCCGACTACGAGGACTGGCTCGCCCACATCTGGAACGACCCGACCCTCGACAAGGAGCTGACCACCGTCGCCCTGGTCGACGGTGTGGTGGCCTCCTTCGCCGCGGTGCAGACGGACGGCGCCGCCCGCTACGGCTCGGCGATGACCGGCACCGTGCGCGCCTTCCGGGGTCGGGGACTGGCCAAGCTCGCCAAGACGGCCTCCCTGCACCGGGCCCGCGCGGCCGGGTTCAGGGAGGCCTTCACCGGCAACGACGCGGGCAACGACCCGATGCTCGCCATCAACGAGTGGTTCGGCTACGAGATCTGCGCGACCGAGACGCGCTTCACGAAGAAGCTGGAGACCCTGTGACCACACAGCTGACCGTCGTCCTGACCAAGGCCGGCCGGACCAAGATCCGCTACCCGGCGGCGCAGGTCGCCGACGACGGCGACCGGATCTCCGTGCGCGCCCCCTGGGCGGCCGAGGGCGTACGGGACTTCGGCTTCGTGCGTTTCGAGCCGGGCGACGTGTTCGTCGAGCACTTCTGGCGGACCCGCTGGTACGCCGTCAAGGAGGTGTGGACCGCGGGCGGTGTCCTCAAGGGCTGGTACTGCGACGTGACGCGGCCCGCCCTGGTGCGGAGCGGGGAGATCCTCGTGGAGGACCTGGACCTCGACCTGTGGGTGTCGGCGGACGGGAACTCCGTGCTGCGGCTGGACGAGGACGAGTTCGCCGAGAGCGGGCTCGCCGCGAACGACCCGGAGGCCGCGGCCCAGGCGGTACGGGCCCTCGACGCACTGGACGACCAGGCCCGGTCGGCGGCCGGCCTGTCCGCGCTCCTCTCGTAGCCCGGGGAGGTGGGGCCCGGGTCCCGGGGCGCGCGGCGGCCCTCCCGTGGGGAGCCGGGAGGGCGCCGGGCCCGGGATGGTCCGGGGCCACACCATACGCACGGGCCTCAGGGGCCCGATAGGCATATGACAGGGGAGATTCCGGATCCCGGGCACCTGATCGCGGACACCCGATCCCGGACACCCGATCCCACCTCCCGGAGGAACCGAGCATGGTCGTCCACACCGCCACCCCGCTCACCGAGTCGATCTCCACGCCCGAGCGGGTCTGGTACGCCTCCTACGGGTCCAACATGCACATGGACCGCCTGGCCACGTACCTCGCCGGCGGGACCCCGCCGGGCGCGGCCCGCACGTACCCGGGCTGCCGCGACCACCGGGCCCCCGAGCGCTCGATCGCGGTCGAGCTGGAGGGCTGCCTGTACTTCGCCACGGAGTCCCCCGTGTGGACGGGGGGCCGGGGCTTCTACGACCCCACGGCCCCCGGTCGCACGCGCGGACGGGCACACCTGGTGACGGTCGGCCAGATGTCCGACATCGCCGCCCAGGAGATGTACGAGGAACCGGGAGCCGACCTGGATCTCACGACGGCCCTACGGGACGGCCGCGACGAGCTCGGCCCGGGCCGGTACGAGACGCTGATCTGCCCGGGCACGATCGAGGGCATCCCCCTGCTGACCTTCACCGCACCGTGGAGCCTCCAGGACGTCGAGGTGCTCAACCCGTCGGGCGCGTACCTGCGCTACCTGGCCGGCGGCCTCCTGGAGTCCGGCCCCTGGGAGGAGCAGGACATCGCCGCCTACCTCGCGTCCTGCCCCGGCGCCGCCGGCAACTGGACGCCGGCACAGGTGCGGGAGCTGCTGACGACCGACAAGATCCGCCCCTGATCGAGACGGCGTCATCGCATGATCCACCGGCGCGCACCGTGGCCGACCCCTGCGGAGCTGCGAGCCTCGATGGAACAGAAGCATGCGGACGACAGGCGGGCTGCGGGCGCCGTGGCCCGGCCGCGCAGGGCGGCTGACGACCGACGCGGAGCCGGAGGCTCCGGGCCGGACGGGCGCTGAGCGGTCGGTTCCTGAGGCGGCTCTTGTCTCCGGCTTAAGGGGGCCCTAAGGATCCGCTCCGGCGGGGCTGTGGGGGCAGAACCCGTGGTCGGGGCGGCTAGCTTGGCCGGGCCAGGACAGGAAGGGCCCGTTGTGGCGCCGCCGGGGGGCGGCGCACCACGGGTCCGATTCCGCCGGCACGCCCCTGCCTTGTGCCCGAAGGAGATCCCCCATGCCCGCACGCCGCCGCACCGCCATCACGCTGACCCGTATCGCCGCCGCCGGCCTGGCCCCGCTCGCGCTGGCCGCGTACGCCGCGGCTCCCGCGGTCGCCCACGGTTCGATGACGGACCCGGTCAGCCGGGTGGCGGCCTGCTATGCCGAGGGGCCGGAGTCCCCGAAGTCGGCGGCCTGCAAGGCCGCGGTCGCGGCGGCCGGGACGCAGCCGTTCTACGACTGGAACGCGGTGAACATCGCCAACGCGGCCGGGAACCACCGCTCGTTGATCCCGAACGGGCAGCTCTGCTCGGCCGGCAACGACAAGTACCGGGGGCTGGACCTGGCCCGTGCCGACTGGCCGGCCGGCCCGATGTCCGCCGGCGCGCACACCTTCCGCTACAAGGGCACGGCCCCGCACAAGGGCACCTTCGAGCTGTACGTGACGAAGGACGGCTACGACCCGACGAAGCCCCTGGCCTGGTCCGACCTGGAACCCGCGCCGTTCGCGAAGGTCACCGACCCGGGCATGCAGAACGGCGACTACGTCTTCTCCGGGACCGTCCCGAACAAGTCGGGCCGCCACCTCATCTACAGCATCTGGCAGCGCTCCGACAGCCCGGAGGCCTTCTACACCTGCTCGGACGTGGTCTTCGGCAAGGACAACGGCGGCGGCACCGGTTCCGAGCCGAGCGGCAAGCCGAGCGACAAGGCGAGCGCCAAGCCGTCCGGGAAGCCCTCGGACAAGCCGTCCGACAAGCCCGTCGACAAGCCCTCGGCCCCGACCGACCAGCAGATCTCCGACGGCGCCGGAAAGTCCACCGTGGAGCACAACGGCCACGGCGACAACGACCCGAAGACGAACGGCACGAAGGACGCCGCCGCCGTCCCGATCGCGGCCGCTCCTTCCTCGCCGGCCGCTGCCAAGGCCAACCTCGCGGAGACGGGCGGCAACAGCGCCACCCCGACGATCGCGATCGCCGGGGCCGCCGCCCTCGCCGTCGGCGCGGCCGCGCTGTTCGGGGCCGCCCGCCGTCGCACCGCGCGTACGACGACGGGCCGCCACGGCCGCTAGCCGGGCCGATCGGTGTCGGACCGCCCGCGCCCGGTCAGTCGAAGACCGAGGCGCAGGTGGTCCGTTCGGCGTTCGCCGGGTCGAGGGCGTTGACCGCCTCGTGCCAGGCGATCCGGTCGGTGAGCCCGATGCCGACGTGCTCCGAGAGGTCCAGGAAGCACAGGTCCTGAAGGACGACGTTGCGTACGTTCACCCCCTCCAGGAAGCCGCTCCGGTAGGGCGTCACCACTTCGTCGTACTTGGTCGCGATGACCGTGTACTTCACCCCGGGAACGGTGTCCCCGCCCTCGTTCAGCTTCTGCAGGAAGGCGGATCCGGCGATCTGGTCGGCGAGGCCCGGGGTCGCGGTGCTGATCAGGTCCTCGGCCCCGGGGAAGTACGGGAGCAGCTTGGTGAATCCGAGCAGCGTGGTGCCGTGGTTGTCGGGGGCGAGCCCGACCAGCGCGTTGACCTTCGAGGCACCGCCGAGGAACTTCAGGTAGTAGCGCGGCATCATGCCGCCCTGCGAGTGCCCCACGATGTCGGTCTTGGAGGCGCCGGTGGCGGCCAGCACCTTGTCGACGAAGACGTCGAGCTGTTCGGCGGACTTGTCGATGGGGCCGAGCCCGTTGAAGAGGGGTACGCCGGGCAACTGGCCGTAGTCGAGCGAGTAGACGCAGTACCCGCGGTGCACGAGGTACGGGGCGAAGCCGAGCCAGTTGTCCCAGGAGTTGCCGAAGGTGCCGTGCACGAGCACGACGGGGCGCGGATGCGCGGCGGACGGCTTGCAGGACCAGTTGTTCCAGCCGCTGCTGGGTGCGGACGCGGCCTGCACCGCACCGGTGGGGGCGACGAGTGCGGCGGCGGTGAGGGTGAGGACGACGAGTGGGCGGAGCAGGCGTCTCCAGGGCAGCATCGGGTGATCTCCTCGCGGGTGATTCAAGGGGATGAGCGTGGGGGTTCGTCCCGTGATCCGGATCACAAGGGGGAGCTGCTGCCGCTAAATTACGGGTGAGTAGGAACACAGGGAAGTTACGCGTCAGTAAAAAATCGCGCGTCGCCCGGGCGAACGCTTACGGGCCGTCAGGCGGCCAACGTGCCGCGGGCGATGGCGTGCTGCCCGAAGCGCGCGCGGACCCGGTCCGTGACCGCCTCCAGGCGGCGGGCCTTCTCGTCCTCGAGGTCGAGGCTCAGCTGCCGCGTGGCCCGTTCCGCCGAGGTCAGGTCCTCGGCGCGCAGCGACAACGCGCGGACCCGGGCCCGCTGCAGGCCGAGGCCCGCGTAGAGGGCGTAGGCCGTGGCGGTCAGGGCCGCCGAGTGCGCGGTGGGCTCGGTCAGGGTGCGCGTCCGGGTGAGCGTGGTGCGGTCGGCGCAGCGGACGGTGAGCGAGAGGGTCCGGCAGACCTGCCCCCGGCCCTGTTCTTGTGTACGAAGCTTCGCGCCGAGCTCCTCCGTCAGCGAGAGCAGCGCCCGCCGGTGCCGTACGGGATCCAGCTCGTCCAGATCGAAGAGCCGCTCGGCGGCGACGGCGCGGGCGGCGGCACCCGGCCGGACCGGGGTCCGATCGATCCCCAGGGCGCGCTCGTGCACCTCGCGGCCGAGCCGGGCGCCGAGGATCCGCCGCAGGGCGGCGGGCGGGGCGGCGGCGACCCGGCCGACGGAATCGAGCCCGTAGGAGCACAGGGTGCGGGCGGCCTTCGGCCCGACCCCGTCGAGGACGGTGACGGGCTTGCCCGCCAGGAACTCCCGTACGGCGGTGGGGTTCCCGGGGATCACCAGGGTCCGGCCGGGCCCGGCCTCGCGGGCCGCGGCCCGGGCCAGCATGGGGTTGCCTGCCACGCCGACGGCGGCGTCCACGCCGTACAGGGCGAGGGCCCGGACCCGGACCAGGGCGGCCAGCCGGGTGGCGTCGCAGCCGAAGTAGCGCAGCGCGCCCCGGACCTCGGCGAGGACGGTGTCGGGCGGCACGGCCTGCACGGCCGGGGTGATACCCCCGAGCAGCGCGAGCACCCCGGCGTACTCCCGGGCCCCGAGCGGCCCCCCGTCGGCGGGGTACGGGCGCAGGCACATCACGACCCGCTCGGCGGTGGTCATCCCGCGCTCCCCGGGCTGGAGTGCCACAGCTTGCGGCCGGTCGCGGGGCCGGTGCCGGGCGGCTGGAGGTCGGCCCAGGGGTTCATCTCGTACCCCGTGGACATGCGGATCCTGCGGCCGGGGGCCCGCCCGGCCGCCTCGTGGTCGGCGCCGCCCTCCCCAGCGGCCGATTCCGCGGCCGACCCGCCCGGATCGGCCGCGGGCTCCGCGAGGCGGGCCGCGACCGCGTCCAGGCCGCCCGCCGCCCGCAGTTCCACCAGCTCCGCCAGGTTCCACGCCGCCGCGCCGACCACGCTCAGGCTCTGCGGGCCGCGTCGCTGCACCACACCGCGTACCAGCAGCAGGAAGGAGTGGAAGACGGTGTGCGCGCAGCGTTCGTGACTGTCGTCGAAGAAGGCCAGGTCGACCAGGCCCGTCCCGTCGTCCAGCGTCGTGAAGATGACCCGCCTCCCGGAGCGGATCGGCGGGGTCTGGGTGGCCGCCTTGGCCCCCGCGACCAGCACGGTCTGCCCATGCTCGGTGTCGCGCAGCCGGCGCGCCGGAATCACTCCCAGTTCGGCCAGGAAGGCGTGGTGGTCCCCCATCAGGTGCCGCGAGGCGTCCATGCCGAGGACGCCCAGCTCGGCGCTGAGCCGTTCCGCATCGGTCAGGTCGGGCAGTCCGACGGAGGCCGTGGACCGGCCGCCCTCCAGCGGGAGTTGTGGACCGCGCACGCCTGCGGCCCGCTGCGCGCCGTGCAGTTCGGACACGTGCAGGAGCAGGTCCCGCCGGTTGGCACCGAAGGCGTCCAACGCGCCCACCTGTGCGAGCCGTTCGGCCACCGGGCGGCCCGGGTGCGCCCGGTCCCAGAAGTCACGCAGGGAGGCGTACGGCTGTCCGGCCTCGATCCGGTCCGCCTCGGCCCCGCTGATGCCGTGGACGTCGGACAGTCCGAGCCGCAGCCCCCACACCCCACTCACACCACCCGTATCGGACACCAGTTCGATACGATGGGCGGCCGCCGACCGGTTCACGTCCAAGGGCAGCACCGGCACACCCCGCCGCCGCGCGTCCGCCAGCAGCAGCCGCTTCGGGTACATCCCCGGGTCGTGGGTGAGCAGCCCGGCGTAGAAGGCCGCCGGGTGGTGCGCCTTCAGCCAGGCCGACTGGTAGGTGGGCACCGCGAAGGCCACCGCGTGCGCCTTGCAGAAGCCGTACGAGCCGAAGGCCTCCACGATCTCCCAGGTCCGGCCGATCACCTCCACCGGATAGCCGCGCTCGGCCGCCTTCGCCGCGAACCAGACCTTGATCCGCGGCTGCGACTGCGGGTCGGACAGCCCGCGCCGCACCCGGTCCGCCTCGTCCCGCCCGCAACCGGTCATGACGTGCACGATCTCGATGATCTGCTCGTGGAAGACCACCACCCCGTACGTCTCGCGCAGCGCGTCGGCCAGGTCCGGGTGCGGGAAGCGGACCGGGGCCCGCCCGTGCCGGGCCTCGATGAAGGGCCGCACCATGTCGGCGGCCACCGGCCCCGGCCGGAACAGCGAGATGTCGACGACCAGGTCGTGGAAGGTCGCCGGCTGGAGCCTCCCCACCAGATCCCGCTGGCCCGGCGATTCGATCTGGAAACAGCCCAGGGTCTCGGCCGAGCGGATCAGCTCGTACGTGGCCCGGTCGCCCGGCGGCACCTGCGCCGGGTCGTCCAGATCGAGCTCCCGCCCCGTGCCGCGGCGGATCTCCGCGACCGCGTGCGCCATCGCGGACTGCATCCGCACGCCCAGCACGTCCAGCTTGAGCAGCCCGAGCTCCTCCACGTCGTCCTTGTCGAACTGGGACATGGGGAAGCCCTCGCCGCTGGTGGGCACCACCGGCGTACGGGCGAGCAGCGAGTCGTCGGAGAGCAGCACCCCGCACGGGTGCATGGCGATCCCGCGCGGCAGCGCGTCCAGCGACTCGACGAGCTCCCACAGTCGCCCGTACGACTCCCCTCGTACGTCACGCAGTTCGGGCAACTCCTCCAGCGCGGCGCGGGCGTCGCGGGCCCGGATGTGCGGGAAGGCCTTGGCGAGCCGGTCGGTGACGGCCGGGTCCATGGACAGCGCGGCGCCGACGTCGCGGATGGCGTGCCGGACCCGGTAGGTCTCGGGCATGGAGACGGTGGCGACGCGCTCGGTGCCGAACCGGTCCATGATCCGCCGGTAGACCTCCAGCCGGCGGGCGGACTCCACGTCGATGTCGATGTCGGGCAGGACGCGCCGCCGCTTGGAGAGGAAGCGCTCCATCAGCAGGCCCTGCTCGACGGGGTCCGCGTGCGCGATCCCGAGCAGGTGGTTGACGAGGGATCCGGCGCCGGACCCGCGGGCGGCCACCCGGATGCCCATCTCCCGCACATCGTCCACCACTTGAGCGACCGTCAGGAAGTAAGAGGCGAAGCCGTGGTAGGCGATGACGTCGAGCTCCTGGTGCATCCGCTCCCAGTACGCGCGGTCGCCCGCGTACCCGCGCAGCACCATGCCGGCCGAGGCCCGGGAGGTGAGGACCCGCTGGGCGCTGCGGTGGGCCGCGCCGACGAGCCGGGCCTCGGGGAAGTGCACGGAACCCATGCCGAGGTCGTCCTCGGGGTCCACGGAACAGGCTTCGGCGGTGTGCCGGGTCTCCGCGAGCAGGTGCCTGGCGTCGGCGGGGCGCAGGCCGGCCGCCCGGGCGATCCGGTCGGCGGCCTCGGCCATGGCGGCGGGGTCCTTGAGCCAGCGCTCGCCGCTGTCGAGGGGGCCCCGGCGGTCGATGGGGACCAGGCGGCGGGCCGCGTCGAGGATGTCGGCGACCGGGCCCTGGCCGGGGTCGGCGTAGCGGACGGCGTTGGTCAGCACGGCCGGAACGCCCTGCTCGGCGGCGAAGCCGACGGTACGGGCGGCCAGCCGGAGCGAGCCGGGCCCGGTGCCGGTGCGGCCGTGGTGGACGGCCTCCAGACGCAGGGAGTCGCCGTAGATCTCCCGCCAGGGCGCGAGCAGCCGGGCGGCCCGGTCGGGACGGCCCGCGGCGAGCGCCCGCCCCACCTCGGAGCCTGGCCCGAGCAGCACGAAGACGCCCTCCCCGCGCAGCGCCTTCCAGGGCACCAGCGGGACCTCGACGGCCTCCGCGTGGGCGGCGGTGACCATCCGGCACAGCTCGGCCCAGCCGGCGGCCCCGTCCCGGGCCAGGAAGACGGCCCGCGCGGCGGACTCGTCCACGAAGGCCCCGCCCTTGACGGGGGTGCGCCGCCGGTACGAGGCCTCGCCGACCCCGTCACCCACGGCGGATCCGGTCGGGCCCCCCGACCCGGCCGGACCCGTCGCGGACGGGACCGCCAGGTCCACTCCGAACAGCGGCCGGATGCCCGCCTGCGCGCACGCCTTCGCGAACCGGACCGCACCCGCGAGGGTGTCGCGGTCGGTCAGGGCGAGGGCGTCCATGCCCCGCTCGGCGGCACGCTCCGCCAGCCGCTGGGGGTGTGAGCCTCCGTAGCGCATGGAGAACCCCGAAACGGTGTGCAGATGCGTAAAACCAGGCACCCGCGGCCTCCTGCTTCGCTCGAATGAACACCTCCCCCGCTCTCCACCATAGAGTAATTCGAATATTCGTGCGAAACACATGTTCGCCCCCTCCCCTGCGGGTGCCCTGCGGGGTGCTCGGCGGTGTGCGGCCCGGCGGTGTGCGGCTCGGCTGCGGGGTGCTCGGCGGTTTGCGGTGCGGCGCCGTTGCCGGGGCCCCGCCCCGGACCCCGCGCCTCAATCGCCGGCGGGGCTGGGTTTGGCGGGTCCGTGTCTTGGTGTGCGGCGGGGCGGGGCTGGGATTTGGCGGGTCGGTGTCGGTGGTGGGTCGGGTCGGGGGGCCGGGGGGGGGTGGGTGCTCGGGTCGCGCCCTACGGGTGTGTGTCGGGTTTGGGGGGGGGGGGGGGGCGCGGGGAGCGGGGACGCCCCCCCCCGCCC